>JAFAFY010000338.1 GCA_023423235.1 Pseudomonadota bacterium | reverse complement strand
GCGCGCTACGCGGTCGAGCGCGGCTACTGACGCATGGCGGCCCTGGCACGGTTGTTTGCGCCGGCCCTGCTGCTCACCTGTGGCATCGCCGGCTGCGCAAACAGCGGCGCAATCAGCAATCGCGCGCATTCCGCCGCAGCGGCGCAGACCGGACCGCAGTGCCCGTTCCGCGATGCGCCGTTCGCGGAAGAAGAAGACGAGTTCCTCGGCAACCAGTTCGATCCCGTTGACCTGCCCGAGGACAGGGCGGCGCGCCGGCAGGCGCGATGGGCAAAGCGACATGGCTGGGACGCGGTCGAGTGGTTGCCGGGCAGCACATCGCTGCAATGGGCCACCCGCGGTGATTGCCGCTGGTTGCTGGATGCACTTGGCCGGCCATTGCAGGTCGGCGAGCCGGAACTGCTGCTGACCGACACGCAGCCGTTGTACCGCAACGATGCGGACGGCGACCTGCTGCTGCTCGAGTTCGGCTGGGATGCCGAGTACAGCCAGCGTGTGGTTCCGGCACCGGTGGGGCGCCTGCTGCGCCACGACCGCAGCGGCACGAGGCTGTCGCCGCTGCTGCAGATGTCTCCGAAGCTCGACCCCGATGGCTGGCCGCACCCGCTGTATCCGCGCGAACGCTACGGCGACTACCCCACGCCCGCATTCGGCCTGCGCGGCAACGGCGACACACCGGCTTGGATCGTGCGCCCGCCGGGCGGCGGTTTCGGCGTGCTCGACACCCACAGCATGGACTACCTGCTGCCGCCACGTTTCAGCGAGATCCGCGGCCATGGCCTGCCGCTCGACCAGGGCGCGCGCGTCCGCTTCTGGGCCGCCCTGGACGCCGCGCCGGGCACGACGGGCGTGGTTGCGGACGCGCCGATCCAGCTGTTCGACCCTGCCGGCCAGCCCTTGCTCGCCGAGTTGCGCATCGGCGCGATCGAACCTGCCGCTCGCGGCAACCTGCTGCCGTTGCGACTGCACGACCCGGCGTTGCCGCCGCCAGCGCCGGTGCCCGTGCCGCGCCGGTTCGACGACGACGCTGCGGCAGCCGCCGACGATGCGGCCGATGGCATCGCGCTCGGCTGGGTGCAGCGGGAAACGCTCGACTCGCATCGCGCGCGTGCCAGCGCCGGCAACGCCTGCGCCTACCTCATGGCCGACGGCGCGCTGGCCGATGTCCGCGGCTACAGCGACGGTAGCGCGCGCTGCCCGGAACCCGAGCGCGGCCTGTTGCTGCTCGACGACGGTCGCGGCCACGGCACCGTGCTGCAGGTGTCGGAGACCGATGCCGACGCCGCGCCGCGCAGGCTCGGCATCAGCGACCTGCGCGCACGCATCGTCGCCCTCCAGGCGCCACCCGACGCCCCAGCCGGCATGCCCGGGCTGGTCGTCACCGCCAACGGCAACGACAGCGGGACCCGCTTCCGTCTGTACGACCTCGACGGCCGCGCACTGTCGCCGATCCGCTTCGATGCATTCGTCGATGCCGGCTGCGGCCATTGGCACCTGCACGATGGCGACAGCGATACCTGGTACGGCGTGCGCAATGACGGCAGCCTGTCGCTGACGCGGACAGTGCCGTTCTCCTGTTGAAACCGAAGGGCGGCGGCGCAGGCAGTCCGCCTCGGGCGACGAGGCAAGAGCGCGCCGCCACGCATCAATCGCGTTCCAACCGCTCCTCGAAGAAATCATCCATCTGCCGCCAGGCGCGCGCCGCCGCGCGCGGGTGGTAGACGCAGCCGGGTGGATTGGCGGCATCGGACTCGGCGAAACAATGCACCGCGCCGCTGTAGTTGACGAAGGTCCAGTCGGCGTCCACCGCGTCCATTTCGGCGCCGAACGCGGCGATGTCCTGGGCCGATACGCTGCGATCGGCGGCGCCGTTGAGCACCAGCACTGCCGGCGCCACCGGCGACTGCGCCGGGGCGGACGTGGACAGGCCGCCGTGCAGGCTGACCACGCCGGCCAGCGGCGCGCCAGCGCGCGCCAGTTCCAGCACCGTCGTGCCGCCGAAGCAGAAGCCGAACGCGCCCACGTGCCGCGCATCGACCTGCGCCTGCGCCTGCAGCACCTCCAGCGCCTTGGCCGCGCGGGCGCGCAGGGTGACGCGGCCCGGTTCCTCGCGCAGCGCCGCGGCGACCGGGCCGGCCTCGGCATCGCTGGCCGGGCGCACGTCGCGGCCATAGACATCGGCCACCAGCACCACGTAGTCGTCGCCCGCCATGCGCCGGGCCTTCTCGACCGCGGAGGCATTGACGCCCTTCCAGTTGGGCACCATCAACAGCCCGGGCCGCTGTCCCTCGGCCACATCGTCGTAGACCAGCACGCCCTCGAACGTGGTGCCGTCGTGGGTCCATTGCACGGGTTCGGATTTCGGCGCGGCCAGCGCGATGGTGGGCAGCAGAACGCAGCAGGCGGCAAACAGTAGACGGCGCATCGGCAGGCTCCCGGGCAGGTGTGGCCTGCGAGCCTAGCGCGAAGTGCACATGCCGGGCGTGCGGGCCCCGCGCAGTTACTCCCCGGAGCCGGCCCCGCCGCCGACACCCAGCCCCGGAATCGCGGTGATCGCATCGGGATCGAAGCCGCCCAGCGTGGCGAAATGGCGGCCGCGTGCAGTGTAGTCGCGGTAGGCGCCGAAGCTCGGCGCGCCGGGCGAGAGCAGCAATACGCCGTCGCCGGCGCTCGTTCTTTCGGCAAGCGCGCGACGGGCCAGCGCAACCGCCGATTCAAGATTCTCGGCCGCATGCAGCGAAAAACCTGCCGTCGCCGCCAGCGGCTGCAGCAGGTCGTGGATACGCGGGCCATTCTGGCCCATGGTCACGATGACCGCCGGCGCGGCGCCGGGCATCGCATCGGCGAAGGCCTGCCAGTCGAGACCGCGGTCATGGCCGCCCAGCAGCAACGCGACCGGGCGTCCGCGGAACACCTCCAGCGCAGCCAGGCTGGCATGCGGCGTGGTGCTGATCGAATCGTTGACCCAGCTCAGCCCATCGCGCGTGCCCAGCGTCTGCAATCGATGCGGCAGCGGAATGAAATCCGCGGTGGCGGCGGCCAGCGGCGCGGCGTCGATGCCCAGGGCCTCGATCGCCGTCAGCACGGCGCACAGGTTGCCGCGGTTGTGGCGGCCCGGCAGCGGCAGCCCGGTGGTGTCGAGCACATCATCGCGGCCGCGGCGCAGCACGTCGCCGTGCAGGTGCCAGCCATCGGCGCGCCCGAACCAGCGCACTTCGCTGCCCGGCAGCGCCAGCGCCGCGAGACGCGGGTCGGCGGCGTTGAGCACGGCGATGCGTGGGCGCGCCGCGGTCAGCAGCGACAGTTTGTCCTCGACGTAGCGCTGCTCGCCGCCGTGCCAGTCCAGGTGCTCGGGAAAGAGGTTGGTCACCACCGCGATGTCGGGCCGCACGCCGCTGGTGGCGACGTCGCGGGTCTGGTAGCTGGACAGCTCGATCGCCCAGGCCTCGGCATCGACATCCAGCAGGTCCAGCAACGGCAGGCCGATGTTGCCGGCCAGCGCGGTGCGCAGCCCGGCCCGGCGCAGCAGGTGCGCCAGCAGTGCGGTGGTGGTGCTCTTGCCCTTGGTGCCGGTGACGCAGACGGTGCCGGCGGCCACCTCGCCCGCCGCGGCGCGCTCGCCGAACCACAGCGTGGTGCCGCCGATCAGCCGGGTGCCCGCCGCTTGCGCGGCCAGCGCGTCGGCCGTGTAGGGGCTGATGCCGGGCGATTTGACCACCACCGAGCAGGCCGACAGGCGCGCGGCATCGACGCCGGTGTCGCAGGCCAGCAGCGGATCGCCGAGACGCGCCGCGTCCGCCGCCTCGACGGGGTTGCAGAACAGGGTCAGCGGCAGCGCCGGGGCGCGGCTGCGGATCGCGCCCCACGCGGCGTGCCCCTCGCGCCCCCAGCCCCACAGCGCGATGCGGCCACCCGCGGCGGCGATCGCCTCAAGCTGCGAGATGCGCACGCAGGCGTTCCCACAGGGCGGGCGGGATGCGCTGGGTGTCGTCGATCGTCAGCAGCGGCGCGATGGCGAGTTCGCCGGCATTGAGCTGCGGCTGGATCTCGCGCAGGAAACGCGCGACCACCGCGTCCTCGCGCCATTCCGGGCGCTGGCCCAGCGCCGCCATCGCCGCACGCGATTCGCGGCCCTCGCCCACGCATTCGAACGGTTTGTGGTCCTGGTACTCCAGCAGCGCGTCGTAGCCGGGCACCTGCGCCGGATCGTCGAGCAGGTTGCGGCCGAAGATCGCCACCAGCCGCGGCTTGGGCATGAACGGCGCTAGCGCCAGGAACACGAAATGGCACTTGGGGCAGATGCCGCACCAACGGTTGACCGGGCGTTCGCCCAGCAGGTGGAAGTTGCGGTTGCAGCTGGAAAAATACGCGTCGTAGCGGTCGCTGCGGGCGAACTGCCGCGCCACTGCCAGCTCCGAGAGCGGTCGCAGCAGCGAGTAGTAATGCAGGTCCGCGGCGACGCGGCGCTGCACGTGGTCGCCGAAGGCCTGCTCGAACGCCCAGCCCTTCGACCACTGGTGGTTGACCTCGCTGGTGGTGCTGCCGTCGGCGGCCTGGATCAGGCTGCCGTAGCTGGCCGAGCGCTCGTTGGAGAACACCACCTGGTCCACGTCCAGCAGCACCGCGGCCAGCACCAGGATCGCCGAATTGATCGCGGTCACCGGGATGTGCCCGTTCCACGCGCCCTGGCGGTTGTACTCGAACAGCGCCGGCGCGATCTGGCGGCCGATATTGAGCGTCGGCAGGCCGGTGCGTTCGGCGCATACCCGGATCAGCTGCGAGCCGCCGATCCAGGTGACCGTCTGCTCCACGCCCAGTGCACGCAGCGCCTCGATCGACACCAGCGAATCCTTGCCGCCGCCGATCGCGACCAGCGCGTGGTGGCGCAGGCCCAACTTCGGCGCGCCACCGCCTGGCACAGCGCCCTCACCCGGCGCGCTGCGGGCGTCGACCTCTACGGCAAGCGGGAGACGTGTCGGACCTGCGGGAAACCTGATCTTCCCGTGCAAGTCCAGCCCGTTGCGATAGGCGAACTCGCCGAGACCGTGGACATAGACGTCCTCAAGCAACGCCGCGGTCCCGGCATCGATCGCGTAACCGTCGATGCGGATCTCCGGCGGCACCGCGGCCTTGTAGTAGCTGACGCCGGCGATCAGGTGCAGCAGGCGCAGCGCCTGGGTCAGCGCGGCCGCGCGGGCGT
>JAFAFY010000245.1 GCA_023423235.1 Pseudomonadota bacterium | reverse complement strand
GGACCAGTGGGGGCTATCGGTGCTGGCCATCGTCCCCGCGTTGCTGGGGATGTGGCTGGGACAGAGGATCCGCGCCCGGATCGATCCCAGGCGCTTCCGGCAGTGTTTCCTGTGGTTGCTGATGCTGCTGGGACTGGAACTGGCCTCGCGTCCCCTGTTCTGACCGCCTGGGCGCAAGCCCGCCTGGTGCAGATGTCTGCGTGGCACAGCGCCGGGACCTGCCCCACCTTCACACGAGGAACCCGCATGCCCCGGACCACGCCCTCTCTTCCCGTACTGGACTACCTGCAGCGCCAGCTGGACGGCACGCTTGCCGAAGGCGACGTCACCCATATGCGCTACCCCACCGCGATCTCGCAACTGCTGGGATTGCGCATCGTCGCGATCGGCGAGGCCATGGCCTGCGTCGAAATGGAGGCCGACGCGCTGCGCCACGGCAACCAGCAGGGGACCGTGCATGGCGGCCTGCTGTGCGAGCTGGCGGATGCCGCCATCGGCACGGCCCATTCCACGTTGATGCAGGCCGGCGACAGCTTCACCAGCATCGACCTGAAGGCGACGTTCCTCAGACCTGTCTGGCAATCCCGGCTGCAGGCCCATGCCTTGGCGACGCACCGGGGACGGACGATCAGCCACTACCGCTGCGATATCCAACGCGATGACGGCAAGGTGGTGGCCAGCATCACCAGTGCCGTGATGACATTGCGGGGCGACAAGGCACAGGGGCGATGAACGCGGCTGCCGACAATGGCCGGCCCCGCCAGGCATGCGCTCAGCCCGCGATCCAGGCCAGCGTCGCCATGCGACCGGTGCGGGCATCGCGGCGATGCGAGAAGAAGTGCTGCGGCTCGTCGATCGTGCAGTGCGTGCCGCCGTGGATCGCATCGGCCGGCATGCCCGCGGCAACCAGGCGCCGACGCGCCAGCGCGTACAGGTCCACCCGCCAGTGGCCCGGGCGCGTCGCCGCGAAGGCCGCGGATGCGCCGGCATCCCGCGCGGTGAAGGCCTCGAATACCTCGCTGCCGATCTCGTAGGCATCCGGCCCCGCGGCGGGGCCCAGCCAGGCCACGATGTCCGCAGCCGGCGTCGTCATCGCATCGATCGTCTTTTCCAGCACGCCGGCCGCCAGCCCGCGCCAGCCGGCATGCGCGGCGGCGATCTCGCTGCCATTCCTGGCCGCGAACACCACCGGCAGGCAGTCGGCGGTCAGGATCGCCAGCACCGTGCCCGGTACCGAGGTCACCGAGGCGTCGGCTTCCGGCGCGTCCTGCTGCGCGGCTGCGCCCTCGAAGCGCCGCACGCCCGTTCCATGCACCTGGCGCAACCAGTGCGGCGGCGACGGCAGGCCGGCGATGCGCGCAAGTTCGGCCCGGTTGGCGTCCACATGCGCCTGGCTGTCGCCATTGACACCCACATTGCCGAAGTTGAAATGGTCGAACGGTGCCGGCGACACCCCGGCGCCATGCCGCAGCGTGGTCAGCGCATGCACGCCCGGCGGCGCGGGCCAGTCGGCGTGCAGCAGCGCGCTCACCGGCGTGCGGACTCCGCGTGTTCGGCGCTGTCGCGCCGCAATGCGCCGAGCAGCGCCTGCATGTCGGCCGGCACGGGCGCGCTGCAGCGCACCGGCTCGCCGCTCACCGGATGGCGGAATTCCAGGGTTTCGGCATGCAGCGCCTGGCGCCGGAAGCCGCGCAGCTGGGCCACCAGGTCCTCCGAGGCGCCCTTGGGCAACTTGAGCGCGCCGCCGTACAGCGGGTCGCCCAGGATCGGATGGCGCAGGTGCGCCATGTGCACGCGGATCTGGTGGGTGCGGCCGGTTTCCAGCCGGCATTCCAGCGCGGTATGGGCGCGGAAGCGCTCGCGCAGCCGGTAATGGGTCACCGCATCGCGGCCGTCCTCGCGCACGGCCATGCGCAGGCGGTCGCGCGGGTGGCGGTCGATCGGCGCATCCGCGGTGCCGCCCGAGACCAGCGCGCCCACCACCACCGCCAGGTACTGCCGGTGCACGTCGCGCGCCGACAGCTGCGCCACCAGTGCGTTGTGCGCCTCCAGCGTGCGCGCCACCACCATGACACCGGAGGTGTCCTTGTCCAGGCGATGGACGATGCCTGCGCGCGGCAGCGTGGCCAGCGTCGGGTCGCGGAACAGCAGCGCATTGACCAGGGTGCCGTCCGGGTTGCCGGCGCCGGGGTGCACCACCAGCCCGGCGGGCTTGTCGATGACGAACACCGCCTCGTCCTCGTAGAGGATCGACAGCGGGATGTCCTGCGGCTCGGCCGCGGTCTGGGTATCGAGCACGACGTTGAGCTGGATGGTCTCGCCGCCGACCACCGGGTCGCGCGGGCGCGGCTGGCGGCCGTCGAGCAGCACCTCGCCGGACTTGATCCAGGCGGTCAGCCTGGAGCGCGAGAACTGCGGGAACAGCTCCGCCAGGACCACGTCGAAACGGCGACCCGCCGCGGCATCGGGGATGGTGGCGGCGCGGGTGTCGGCAAGGTCGGGGGTGTCATCGCTCATTCGGACGGCTCGGATTCAGGCGCAGGGGGCGGGCGACTCGCCCGGACTGGTATTATCGGCCCTTCGTGTCCAGAACGCCCACGCCCCCATGACCCAACGCCACTCCCTGCCCTGCCGCGCCGTCCTCGTGCTGCTGCTGGTCGCCCTGGTCACCGCCGGCTGCGCGCGCATGCGGGGCGCCACCAAGGACGACGCCAACGAAGGCGTGCCCGTCGCGGAACTCTACGAGAACGCGCACGAGTCCATGCGCAAGGGCAACTGGAGCCGCGCGGAGACCACCTTCCGCCGCCTGGTCGCGCAGTACCCCTACGGCCCCTACACCGAGCAGGCGCTGATCGAGTCGGCCTACGCCCAGTACAAGATGGGCAACAACGCCGAGGCCATCTCGGCCATCGACCGCTTCATCCGCACCTACCCGACCCACCGCAGCATTCCGTACATGTACTACCTGCGCGGGCTGACCAACTCCAGCCGCGACACGGTGTTCCTGCAGCGCGTGTGGAGCCTGGACGCCAGCCGCCGCGACCTGGCTTCGCCCAACCAGGCCTACGCCGATTTCCGCACCGTGACCGACCGCTACCCGAACAGCCGCTACGCCGCCGACGCGCGCCAGCGCATGGT
>JAFAFY010000312.1 GCA_023423235.1 Pseudomonadota bacterium | reverse complement strand
GGGCGGGCTGGCGTACTCGCCGATGGCGCGCGCGGTGGCCGGCGGCCTGGCGTTCTCGACCGTGGTCAGCCTGCTGTTCCTGCCGACGATCTACGCCATCCTCGACGACCTGCGCCACGGCACGGTGCGCATGCTGCGGCGCGCCCGCGGGGTGCCGGCCGATGCCGCAATGCCGACGGCGGGTGGCGCGGCCGGCGCCTGATCCGGGCCGAGCCGCGCACGACAATGCTGCGGCCGGCGCTGACGGCCGCGGCGCACTCCTGGCAAGTGTTGGGCGGCGCTATCGCTGCGCCTGCGCGGCGACGTACTCGCGCCACAGGGTGTCGACATCGCGCCCGCTCAGCGTGGTCCAGACTTCCGGGCTGTAGCGCTGCGTGCGCAAGGCGGTGTCCAGCCCGCGGACCAGGCCCGGGTGCCGGCCCTCAGACCATTTCAGGAACGCGCCGGTGACCCGGTAGCCGCTGTCGTGGCGATGGTCGTCGGCGACGCGCGTCGGCAGCGCCCAGCCGCCGCCTGCGTTGTCCAGCCCATAGGCGTCGCGCGCGTAGTCGGCGATGCCCTCGACCAGCCAGCCCGGCGTCTCGCCGCGGCCATAGGCCTGCACGATGTGCATGGCCTCGTGGGTCACCAGGTCGATGTCGCGTGGGTGGCTGTCCAGCCAGCCGGGGTTGATCGTCATCGCCGCATCGTCGACGAAGGCCACGCCGTCGTAGCCGGGATCGATGGTGATGCGGACCGCGCGCGCGGCGCCCGGATTGAAATCGGCGGCCAGGCGCGGATAGGTGGCGAAGAAGGTCTCGATGATCGCGTGCTGGGTTGCGGGCGCCAGCGCGTCGCCGGCATCGACGAAGTGCAGGCTGACGCCGTCGCGCACCAGCGTGGTATCGCGTGCGGCCACGGGCAGGGCGGCGGTGGCGGCGAGCAGTGCGACCAGCAGGCTGGCGCGGCGGGGCGGGATCATCGGCGGCTCCGGGACGGTGGGGAGGTGGCGTTGGCATCGGGCGCGCCCAGCAGCTCGACCTCGGCCAGTTGCAGGCGGCCGCGGCCATCGAAGCGGATGCGGAACTCGCTGTGCACCGACGGCGCGTCGATGCGGAATGGACGCGTCTGCCGCGGCCAGCGGAAGGCCTCGTCGCTGCGCCGGTCCAGTTCGACCCAGGCGCCGTGGGCGTCCTTTGCCTCCAGTACCCAGCCGGTGGTGGCGATCGGCGTCGCGCCCGAGGTCAGGGTGTAGGCCACGGGCGTGATGTGCCGGCCGGCGGTGAGCGTCACCATCCGCGCCTCGCCATTGAGCTGCAGCGCGGTCATGGCGTCATCGTCGAGCAGCACGTCCGCTTCCGTGCCATCGCCGGTGACGGCGCGTGCCTGCTGCGGTGGTGCCAGGTCCATCCACGGTTGCGGCACGGCATCGCCGGTGGTCAGCGATGGCGGCAGCGCATCGACGCCGCTGCCCCAGTCCGAGGGCGATGCGCCCAGGGTGAAGTCCAGCACCGCGCCGTCGGCGATGTCGGCATGGGATATCCAGCTGCGGTCCCAGTCGCGGCCGTCGATCTTGAGCGACTGCACGTACACACGTTCGGCGTTGTTGCCGGGCGCGTTGACCACCAGCGTGCGGCCGTCGCCCAGGTGTACGGTGGCGCGTTCGAACAGCGGCGCGCCGATCACGTACTCGGGCGCGCCCATGCGCAGCGGGTACAGCCCGAGCGCGGCGAACACGTACCAGGCCGACATTTCGCCGTTGTCCTCGTCGCCCGGGTAGCCCTGGCCGATCTCGCTGCCCAGGTACAGCCGCTGCAGCACCTCGCGGGTGATGCGCTGGGTCTTCCACGGCTGTCCGGCATGCAGGTACAGCCACGGGATGTGGTGCGAGGGCTGGTTGCTGTGGGCATACATGCCCAGGCGCACGTCGCGCGCTTCGGTCATCTCGTGGATCACGCCGCCGTAGCTGCCCACGAATGCGGGGTCCGCGGTTTCGGGCGTGGCGAAAAAGGCATCGAGCCTGGCCGCCAGCGCATCGCGGCCACCGTAGAGGTTGGCCAGCCCCTGGCCATCGTGCGCGGCGGTGAACGCGAAGGTCCAGGCATTGGCCTCGGTGTAGTCGTGGCCCCAGACGCGCGGGTCGAACGCATCGCGGTCCAGCCGCCAGGCGCCGTCCGGGTCGCGGCCCTGGAAGAACCCGACCGCCGGGTCGAACAGGTGCACGTAGCCCGCGGCGCGCTGGCGGAAGTAGGCCGCCTCGTCCTGGTAGCGGCGGCGCATCGCAGGCGTGTCCGCCTGCGTCGCCAGCCGCTCGGCCATGTTGGTGATGCCGAAATCGTTGAGCGCGCCCTCCAGTGTCCACGACATGCCCTCGTGCACGCTGGTGTCGGCATAGCCGCGGAAACTGGAGCGGGCGAGGCCCTTGCGTCCGATGTTGTCGCTGGGCGCGACCACGGTCGCGTTCTTCAGCGCGGCGGCGTAGGCCTCCACCGGGTCGAAGCCGTCGATGCCCTTGAGCCAGGCATCGGCGAAGGCGACGTCCGAGCTGGTGCCGACCATCAGGTTGGCGTAGCCGGGCGAGGACCAGCGCGCCACCCAGCCGCCGGCGCGGTACTGCTCGATGAACCCCTGCACCAGTTCACCGGCGGTGTCCGGGGTCAGTAGCGCATAGGCCGGCCAGGTGGTGCGGAAGGTGTCCCAGAAGCCGTTGTTCACATACACCTTGCCGTCGCGTACCGGCGCGAAGCTGCGGCTGGCGCTGCCATCGGTGTTGTTGTCTTCCGCACTGGCCTGGCTGGCATAGCGCCAGTCGGGTGCGGCGGCGGTGCCGGCATTCTCGTGGCCCGAATTGGGGTACAGGTACAGGCGGTACAGGTTCGAATACAGCGTGGTCTTGGCGTCGTCGCTGGCCTGGCCGATATCGAAGCGCGACAGGCGCGCATCCCAGGCGTCCTGCGCGCGCCCGGCCACGCTGGCCAGGGTGTCGGCGTCGGCGATTTCCAGCGCCAGGTTGTGCCGTGCCTGTTCCAGCGAGATCAGCGAGGTGGCAATGCGCATCGTCACCGTGCGGCCCTGCGCGGTATCGAACTTGATGTAGCCGGTGGGGCGGCCGGT
>JAFAFY010000211.1 GCA_023423235.1 Pseudomonadota bacterium | reverse complement strand
CTGGGCGGCAAGTCGCCCAACATCTTCTTCGCCGACGTGATGGCCGAGGACGACGACTTCCTGGACAAGGCGGTGGAAGGCTTCGTGCTGTTCGCCTTCAACCAGGGCGAGGTCTGCACCTGTCCCTCGCGCGCGCTGGTGCAGGAATCGATCTACGACGAATTCATGGCACGGGTGCTCAAGCGCGTGGCCGCGATCAGGCAGGGCAATCCGCTCGACCCCAACACCATGGTCGGCGCGCAGGCCTCGGGCGAGCAGCTGGAGAAGATCCTCTCCTACATCGACATCGGCAAGCAGGAAGGCGCCGAGGTGCTGATCGGCGGCGAACGCAATACGCTCGACGGCGATCTGGCCGGCGGCTTCTACGTCAAGCCGACGGTGTTCAAGGGCCACAACGGCATGCGCATCTTCCAGGAGGAGATCTTCGGGCCGGTGGTGTCGGTGACCACGTTCAAGGACGAGGCCGAGGCGCTGGCGATCGCCAACGACACGCTCTACGGCCTGGGCGCGGGCGTGTGGAGCCGCGACGCGGCGCGCCTGTACCGCATGGGCCGCGCGATCCAGGCCGGCCGGGTGTGGACCAACTGCTACCACGCCTATCCGGCGCATGCCGCGTTCGGCGGCTACAAGCAGTCGGGCATCGGCCGCGAGAACCACCGGATGATGCTCGACCACTACCAGCAGACCAAGAACCTGCTGGTGAGCTACTCGCCCAAGGCGCTCGGGTTCTTCTGACCCAGCCCGACGCCCTGGCCGCAAGTTCCGCCCGCCGGCGCCTGCCCGGCGGGTGCACCGTCCCTCCCCCAAGGTGATGTCGGTGCGGGGCGGGCCGTCAAACGCGACGGCCCGTCTTTTTCCCGGCGCCGCGTACGGGTCGCGACACTTGATCGCGATCAGTGCGCCGCCCGCCCGGATCGACGATGGTCGCCACCCGCGGCCGGACGGTCCGCTACCCACAGGAGAATTCCGATGCAGAAAACCATGAAAGCCGCCGTGGTCCGCGAGTTCGGCAAGCCGCTGACGATCGAGGAGGTCGAGGTGCCGCGGCCCAGGGCCGGCGACATCCTGGTCAAGATCGAAGCCTGCGGCGTCTGCCACACCGACCTGCACGCGGCCGAGGGCGACTGGCCGGTCAAGCCCAACCCGCCGTTCATTCCCGGCCACGAGGGCGTCGGCCACGTGGTCGCGGTGGGCGCGGGCGTGGACTACGTCAAGGAAGGCGACCGCGTCGGCGTGCCCTGGCTGTATTCGGCCTGCGGCCACTGCGAGCACTGCCTGGGCGGCTGGGAGACGCTGTGCGAGAGCCAGCAGAACACCGGCTACTCGGTCAACGGCGGTTTCGCCGAGTACGCGCTGGCCAATGCCGCCTACGTCGGCCACCTGCCCAAGGGCGTCGGCTTCGTCGAGATCGCCCCGGTGCTGTGCGCCGGCGTGACCGTCTACAAGGGCCTGAAGGTCACCGACACCCGGCCCGGCAACTGGGTGGTGATCTCCGGCATCGGCGGCCTGGGCCACATGGCGGTGCAGTACGCGGTGGCGATGGGCCTGAACGTCGCCGCGGTGGACGTGGACGATGCCAAGCTCGACCACGCCACGCGCCTGGGCGCAGCGGTGACGGTCAACGCGAAGACCACCGACCCGGTGGCGTTCCTGAAGAAGGAGATCGGCGGCGCGCATGGCGCACTGGTCACCGCGGTCTCGCCCAAGGCCTTCGAGCAGGCGATCGGCATGGTCCGGCGCGGCGGCACGGTCTCGCTCAATGGCCTGCCGCCCGGCAATTTCCCGCTCGACATCTTCGGCCTGGTGCTCAATGGCGTGACCGTGCGTGGCTCGATCGTCGGCACCCGCCTGGACCTGCAGGAATCGCTGGAGTTCGCCGAGCAGGGCAAGGTGGCCGCAACCGTCCGCACCGACCGCCTGGAGAACGTCAACGACGTATTCGCACGCATGCACAAGGGCCAGATCGAGGGGCGCGTGGTGCTCGACCTCGCCAGCTGAAGCCCGCATCGCATGGGCGGCGTGCCGGTGGCCGTGGCGGGTGCCGCGGCCACCGGTGTGAGCGGTGGGTCGCCGCCCGCGCACGCGCGATCTGCTACGGTGCGCACCCGCGCCGCAGCGTGCAATCGCGCGTGGCGGCGGCGATCCGCCCACCCCCACGAGGCGTCCGCATGCCGTTTTCCCCTTCCGCGCCGCAGCCGCGCGCGCGCATCCGTTCCGCGCACACGCGCATCGCCCGCGGCGCCGCCTGCCTGCTGGGCCTGGCGCTGCTCGCCATCGCGCCTGGTGCCTTCGCCCGCACCTGCTCGCTCGCCATTGGCAGCGACGATGCCATGCGCTTCGACCGTGCCGAGCTGCGCATCGCCGCCGACTGCACCGAGGTCCGGCTGACCCTGCGCCACAGCGGCCGGCTCTCGGCGACCACCATGGGCCACAACTGGGTGCTCACGCGCACCGCGGACTATCGCCCGGTGGCGATCGCCGGCGGCCGCGCAACCGCCGCCAACAGCTACCTGCCGCCCGGCGACAAGCGGGTGATCGCGCATACGCCGCTGATCGGCGGTGGCCAGACCAGCACCATCACCTTCTCCACCCGCGGCCTGCAGCGCGGCGGCGACTACACCTACTTCTGCTCCTTCCCCGGTCACTGGAACCTGATGAAGGGCAAGCTGGTGGTCGAGTGATGGCGACGCACCCGCCTGCAAGCCGACGCGCCGCCCCGCCCGCCCGCCCCGCCCTGCTCGCCGCCGCGCTGTCGGCCGCGCTGGTGCTGCCGGCGGCAGCCATTGCACAGACGCCGCCGACGGGCGAGGCCGGCGGCGACGACGTCACCGTCACCCTCGACGCCGTGCACGTCGATGCCACCCGGCTGCGCGGCGTGCCGCGCTTCGACACGCCCGCCTCGATCGACAGCATCGGCCTTGGCGACGACGGCAACCGCGCCGAAACCATCGCCTCCGAGCCGCTGGCCGGCGTGCCCGGCCTGCTGGCGCGCGACCGCCAGAACCAGGCCCAGGACACCCAGCTGTCGATCCGCGGCTTCGGCGCCCGTTCGACCTTCGGCGTGCGCGGCGTACGCCTGTTCGCCGACGGCATCCCGGCCTCGATGCCGGACGGCCAGGGCCAGCTGTCGCACTTCAACCTGGTCGGCGGCGACCGCATCGAGATCATGCGCGGTCCGTTCTCGGCGCTGTACGGCAATTCCTCCGGCGGCGTGGTGCAGTTGTGGAGCGCCGACGGCCAGCCCGGCGACCCGTGGCGGGTCAAGGCCAGCGCCGGCAGCAATGCGACCCGCAACCTGGCCGCGCAGCTGCGCGGCGGCAGCGACCGCGTCGGCTACAACCTGGCCGCCTCGCGCTTCGACAGCGACGGCTGGCGCGACCACAGCGCCGCGCGACGGGATTCGGTCAACGCCAAGCTGCATTTCGATTTCGGCGCGCGGCGCACGCTCGACCTCGTCGCCAACGGGCTGGACCTGCCGGAGGCCCAGGACCCGCTGGGCCTGACCGCCGCGCAGGTGCGCGAGAACCCGCGCCAGGCCACCGCGGTGGCGACCCAGTTCAACACCCGGAAATCGGTGCGCCAGCACCAGGGCGGCGCAGTCTACGAGCACGGCATCGGCCAGGCGCACACGCTGCGGGCGATGGCCTACGCCGGCGCGCGCGCGGTGACCCAGTTCCTGCCGCTGCCGGTCGCCGCGCAGGGCAATCCCCTGAACTCGGGCGGCGTGATCGACCTGGACAACGACTACGGCGGCCTGGACCTGCGCTGGAGCTGGGAAGGCACGCTGGCCGGACGGCCGCTGGAGTTCACCGTCGGCGCCAACGCCGACCGCCAGCGCCAGCACCGCCAGGGCTTCGAGAATTTTTCCGGCGATGCGCTGGGCGTGCGCGGGGCGCTGCGCCGCGACGAGCGCAACCGGGTCGAGAACCGCGACCAGTTCGCCCAGGCCTGGTGGGCGTTCGCGCCGCGCTGGTCGCTGCTGGCCGGCGCGCGCCACAGCGAGGTCGAGTTCGCCTCGCGCGACCACTACGTCACCGCGGCCAATCCCGACGACAGCGGCGCGGTGCGCTTCCGCCAGACCTCGCCGGTGGCCGGGCTGGTGTTCGCGCCGCACGACGCCCTGCGCCTGTACCTGTCGGCCGGGCGCGGCTTCGAGACACCCACCTTCAACGAGATCGGCTATCGCGCCGACGGCGGCGCCGGCCTGGCGCTGGACCTGCAGCCGGCGATCAGCGACAACCTGGAGCTGGGCGTGAAATGGCGCGGCGCGGCCGGCGCAAGCGTGGAGGCGGCATTGTTCCGCGCCGACACCGACGACGAGCTGGCGGTGGCGCGCAACGTCGGCGGCCGCAGCAGCTTCCAGAACATCGGCCGCGCGCGTCGCCAGGGCGTGGAGGCCGCGTGGCGGCAGCCGCTGGGCGACACCTTCGACCTGCAGCTGGCCTGGACCTGGCTGGATGCCAGCTTCCGCGACGCCTACCTGATCTGCAGCGGCGCCGGCTGCACGGTGCCGGCCACGCCGGTCGCCGCCGGTGCGCGCATCCCCGGCGTCGCCCGCCAGCAACTGTTCGCGCGGCTGGCCTGGGACGACCTGCGCTGGGGCGGCGCGCTGGAAGCGGTGGGCGTGGGCGATGTCACCGCCAACGACACCAGCAGCGCACGCGCGGCCGGCTACCTCGTGCTCAACGCCGAGGCCTCGCGGCGCTGGCGCTTCGACGCCGGCGAGCTGCGCACGTTCGTCCGGCTGGACAACCTGCTCGACCACGCCCACATCGGCTCGGTGATCGTCAACGAAGGCAATGGCCGCTTCTACGAGCCCGGCGCTGGCCGCGGCGTGCTGGTCGGTGC
>JAFAFY010000208.1 GCA_023423235.1 Pseudomonadota bacterium | reverse complement strand
GCCGCTGAGATAGTTGACGCTCTCCGCGCTGGTCTCGCCGGAGGCCCGATGGGTCTCATCGAAGTCGTAGCCGATCAGGCGGAAACAACCATCCTGATGGCGGAAGGTGAAGCTGCGGCCGCTGGTGAACCAGGTGCCCGCGCTCGCCCAGCTGTGCAGGCGGATGGTGAAGCTGCGGTTGCCTGCGATGGTGATGGCCGCCTGCGGGTCGTCCATCAGGTAGTCGTCCATCACCGGAACCTCGGCGCGCGGGATCAGGGCGTGGTCGACCAACGCGCGCCGGTAACCGCGGTCGCCGTCCGCGAACGCGACGACCAGCATGCGCGGATTGGTATCGAACGGCGACGGGCCCAGCAGATCGTGTTCGACGCGGTTGCGCGGATCGTCCATGCGCAGCAGCAACAGCAGGTCCGGCTGCGCATCCGCATCCAGGTCGCCGCGCGTGAGGTATTCGAGCGCCCAGCCATCTGGCACGAAGCCCTCCGGCGTATCGGCATGCGCGGCGACCTGCGGCCAGGTGACCGGCGGAATCTCCAGTGCCTGCGCACCGGCTGGCACCAGGCCAGCCAGTGCGGGCAGCAGGCCCGCGAACAAGCGAAACAGCTGCACGGGTTTCACCGGATCAGGCGAAGGGATCCTGCAGCACCATGGTGTGGTCGCGGTCCGGGCCGGTGGAGACGATCGAGATCGGGCAACCGGCCAGTTCCTCCAGCGCACGCAGGTAGGCGCGCGCGGCCGGCGGCAGGCGCTCCCACTCGGTGATGCCGTGGGTGTTCTCTTCCCAGCCCGGGAATTCGAGGTACACCGGCGTGCATTCGTCCCAGCCGGCGGCATCGAGCGGCGCGTACTCGGTGCGCTTGCCGCGGTACTCGTAGGCGATGCAGATCTTCAGCGTCTTCATGCCGTCGAGCACGTCGAGCTTGGTGATGCACAGGCCGCTGATGCCATTGATCGCGACCGCCCGCTTGAGCGCGACGATGTCCATCCAGCCGCAACGCCGAGGCCGGCCGGTGGACGCGCCGTACTCCTGGCCGCGGTCGCGCAGGGCCTGGCCGATCTCGTCGTCCAGCTCGGTCGGGAACGGGCCACCGCCGACGCGGGTGGCATAGGCCTTGGCGATGCCCAGCACGTAGTCGATGGCATCGGCGCCGACGCCGGTGCCGGCCAGCGCGCCGCCCACCGTGGTGTTGCTGGAGGTGACGTAGGGATAGGTGCCGTGGTCGATGTCGAGCAGCGAACCCTGCGCGCCCTCGAACAGCACCTTCTTGCCCTGGCGGCGCAGGTCGTGGAGGATGCCGGCGACGTCGGACTTCATCGGCTGGACGTACTCGCCGAACGCCAGCGCCTCGTCGTAGGTCTTCTGGAAATCGACCGCCTCCACGCCCAGGTACTTGGTCAGCACGAAGTTGTGGTAGTCGAGCGCTGTGCGCAGCAGCTCGGCCAGCTGCTCGGGGTAATGCAGGTCGGCGACGCGGATGCCGCGACGCGCCACCTTGTCCTCGTAGGCCGGGCCGATGCCGCGGCCGGTGGTGCCGATGGCCTTGCCGCCGGCGGCCTTCTCGCGCGCTTGGTCGAGGGCGATGTGGTACGGCATGATCAGCGGCGTGGCCGGGCTGATCTTCAGCCGCGAGCGCACTTCAACGCCGGCCGACTCCAGCTCGTCGATCTCCTTGACCAGCGCCGCCGGGCTCAGCACCACGCCGTTGCCGATCAGGCACAGCGCGTCCTCGCGCAGGATGCCCGAGGGGATCAGGTGCAGGACGGTCTTCTTGCCGCCGATCACCAGCGTATGGCCGGCATTGTGGCCGCCCTGGAAGCGCACCACGGCGCCGATGTCGGTCGTCAACAGGTCGACGATCTTGCCCTTGCCTTCATCGCCCCACTGGGCGCCCAACACCACGACTGACTGACCCATTCCGGGTACTCCTGCATGCGTGCGGCCATCGGGGCCGCAGGAAGTGGCCGCGCCCGTATCGGCGAGGAAAGCTGCGGCCGGCTCCATCGGGGAGTGGCCGCCATGCCGGGTCCAGACACGGAAAAAGCCGGCGGGGCTGCGTTGCCCCGTCCGGCTTTTGTGCATTCTCCGGGTTTTTCGCCGGCGGGGCCACCCTGGCGGGCCAGGTGTTCAGGCGGGCGGTATCGAAAGCGGCCTGATGGCCCCGGGAAAGGCGCGCCATCCCCGCCCCTGCGGCGCGACCTTTCCTGCAGGAAAGAGAGGTAGCCGGCCTATCGGCTTCACCAGAACGACGACGCCGGCCTCAACCTGACCGGCGCACCAGATACAGGGCGACCAGGCCGATCGCCAGCAGCACTGCGCCGGTGCGGCGCAGGGTCTGCGCCGGCATGGCCTGCAACTGCTCGGCGGCGCGCTTCCACAGGCCGGGGGCCGCGAACAGGATCAGGCCTTCGATCACCAGCACCAGGCACAGCGCCGCCCACAGGTCGGACATCGGCGGCGGCGACCGTCAGCGGTCGCTGCGCATGTACTGCAGGAACGGGTCGTCGCGCTCGAGCACGATCACCGCATCGCCCTTCTCGAACGACTTGCGGTAGGCCTCGAGGCTGCGCTGGAAGGCGTAGAACGCTGGATCGCGGTTCGCCGCATCGCCGTAGATGCGGGTCGCCTCGGCATCGCCCTCGCCGCGCAGCTTCTGCGCGTCGCGCTCAGCCTCGGCCAGCAGCACGGTCTGTTCGCGATCGGCCTGGCCGCGGATCGCGCGCGCCTGCTCCTCGCCCTCGGCGCGCAGCTTGCTGGCCACCTGGCGGCGCTCGGCGCGCATGCGGTCGTAGACCTGGCCGATGACCTCGCTGTCGGTGGGCAGGTCGATCTGCTTGAGGCGGATGTCGACGATGTGGATGCCCAGCGACTTGGTGGCCTCGTTGATGCCCGGCAGCTGTTCCTCGATCAGTTCGGCGCGGTTGCCCGAGACCAGCTCGGTCAGCGTGCGCGAGTTGATCTTGTTGCGCAGCGAGTTCTTGATGATCGGCTCCAGGCGCAGATTCGCATCGGCCTCGTTGCCGCCGGTGGCGCGGTAGTACGCGGTGGCGTCGTCGATGAAGCCGATCGCCACGAAGTCGACGCTGACGTCCTTGCGTTCGGAGGTCAGCGAGCGCTCGGGCGAAAACGCATTGGCGTTGAAGCGGCGGTCGAACACGCGCGCCGACTCGATCAGCGGGATCTTGAAGTGCAGGCCCGGACCAATGTCGGTGCGGGAGATACGGCCGAGGTTGAGCACCAGGCCCACCTGGCCCTCGCGCACCACGTAGACCGAGCCCATCAGGCCCAGCAGCACGATGATGAGCAAGGGGATGACGAAGTTGAGTCTCATCGGCTGGCTCCTTCACGCGGCGGGCGCGGCAGCTGCGATTGCGCAGGCGGGGCGGTCGTGGTCGGACGGGTGGCCTCGACGGTCGGCGACAGCACTTCCGGCGGCACCACCGACGGCGCGCCCGGCGCGGCGCCCTGCCCGGCCATCGGCACGTAGATCAACTGGCGGCCATCGCCGCCGACGACGGTACGATTGGCGGCCAGCACGTCCTGCACCGCGTCCAGCCACAGGCGCTTGCGGGTCACCTCGGGCGCGCCGCGATAGGCATCCACCAGCAGGCTGAAGCGGGTCGCGTCACCGGTGGCACGGGCGACCGCGGCGGTCTTGTAGCCTTCGGCGACCGCACGCATCCGCGCCGCCTCACCGCGCGCCTCGGGCACGATCTTTGCCGCATGCGCGCGCGCCTCGTTGATCAGGCGCTCGTTCATCTGCTGGGCGCTGTTGACCTCGTCGAACGCCGGCTTGACCTCTTCGGGCGGACGCGCGTCCTGCAGGTTGAGCTCGGTCACCGAAAGACCGGTGCGGTAGGCATCGAGTGATGCCTGCAGGGCGGTCTGCGCCGCCGACGACAGCGGACCGCGGGCGTTGAGCGCGGCATCCAGGTTCGCGCGGCCGATCTGCTCGCGTACCGCGCTGACCGCGGTCTGCTCCAGCACTTCGCGGGCGTTGCGGGTGCCGTAGAGGTACTGCACCGGATCGCCGACGCGGTATTGCACGTTGAACGACACGGTGACGATGTTCTCGTCGCTGGTCAGCACCGGCACGGTGCTGCTGAAGGACTGCACGGTGGTGGCGTCGACCTTGGTGACGGTTTCGATGGGCCACGGCAGCTTGAGGTTGGGACCGGGCTGCATGACCCGCGCCGCCTGGCCGAACCGCAGCACCACGCCGCGCTGTTGTTCGCCGACCAGCACGAAGCAGTTCAGCAGCAGGATGACGACCAGGCCGATGATGATCCAGCGCAGCGGACTGCCACCGCCACCACCGAAGATGCCGCGCAACTGGTCGAGGACGCGATCGAAACCGCCGCCGTTGCCGCGACCACCGCCGCCACTGCCACGCCGCTTCGGCGGCCAGGGATTGCGGCTGCCGTCGTCGCCGGACCCGCGCTGGTCCGGGGTTTCGTTGTCCTTGTTCTTGCCGGGAATGTTCCAGGCCATGCCTGCTCCAGTTCTGGGGGCGTCAACGGCCAGGGCCGCGCGAGGATTGCATAGTCTAACCGGCAGTCTCCATCGGAGGCACCGTCGGCGGCGTGACGCGACGGCAGGGCCGCCGCATCCCGGATCACATGGTGTCGTCTTCGTCCGGGGGCAAGAGCGGGCGCAATGGTGCGCCGTCGTCCTGCGCGGCCAGGCGCGCGGCGTCGGCAAGCGCAAGATCGACGCGCATCCGCCATCCCGACTCGTCCGCCTGTTCATCGCGGACCGCGTCCAGCGCGTGCAGGCGCGCGCGCAGGCGCCCTGCCGAGGGCGGCAACTGCAGCTCGCCCGTAACCCGGCGCATGCCCAGGCGGCGCGCGAGCGCCTGCGAGAGCAGGTCCAGGCCCAGGCCGTCGCGCGCGGAGATCCACACGCTCTCGCGCACGGCGTCGTCTGCCAGCGCGTTCGGGTCCTGGTCGTAGCGCGGACGCGCGCCCTCGATGCGGTCGATCTTGTTGAACACCAGCAGCTGCGGCAGGTCGCCGGCGCCGATCTCCGCCAGCACCGCGTCGACCTGCTGGATGCGCTCGTTGCGCAACGGGTCGGCGGCGTCGATGACGTGCAGCAGCAGGTCGGCCTCGCGCGCCTCGCTCAGGGTGGAGCGGAACGCGGCCACCAGTTCATGCGGCAGGTCGCGGACGAAACCGACGGTGTCGGCCATCACCACCGAGCCGCCCGACAGGTCGACCCGGCGCACGGTCGGGTCGAGGGTGGCGAACAACTGGTCGGCGGCGTAGGCATCGGCGCCGCTGAGCGCGTTGAACAGCGTCGACTTGCCGGCATTGGTGTAGCCGACCAGGGCGATGCGCGGCATTTCGCTGCGCACACGCGCACGGCGCATCTGGCCACGCTGCACCTCGACCTTCTGCAGGCGGGCCTGCAACTGCTCGACCCGCTTCTGCAGCAGCCGGCGGTCGGTTTCGAGCTGGGTCTCACCGGGGCCGCGCAGGCCGATCGAACCGCCGCGCTGGCGTTCCAGGTGGGTCCAGCCGCGCACCAGGCGCGTGGCCATGTGCCGCAGCTGGGCGAGTTCGACCTGCAGCTTGCCCTCGTGGCTGCGCGCACGCTGGGCGAAGATGTCGAGGATCAGGCCGGTGCGGTCGACCACGCGACGCTCGAGATACTTCTCGAGGTTGCGTTCCTGGCCGGGCGTGAGCCGGTGATTGACCAGCACCAGGTCGGCGCCGGTGGCATCGGCGGCCGCCTTCACTTCTTCCAGTTTGCCGCTGCCGATCAGGGTGGCGGCATTGGGCTTGTCGATGCGCGCCGGGATCACCGCGGCCACCGCGGCGCCGGCCGAACGGGCGAGTTCGGAGAATTCCTCGAGCGCGCCCTCGTCGGCCGGGCCGTGCGCGTGGGGCTGGATCAGCAGCGCGTTTTCGCCCTTGCGGGAGCGTTCAAACAAAAGGGGTCAAGCCTCGTCGGGTCACTCGGACTGTTCCGGCGCATCGTCGTCGCTGCCCTCGCCTTCCGAGGACTGGACGAAACCGCCGCCCGGCGCCACACGCACGTTGCGCGCCGGCACCACGGTCGAAATCGCATGCTTGTAGACCATCTGGCTCACGGTATTGCGCAGCAGCACCACGAACTGGTCGAACGATTCGATCGTGCCCTGCAGTTTGATGCCATTGACGAGGTAAATCGAGACCGGCACGCGTTCGCGGCGCAGTGCGTTCAGGAAAGGATCCTGCAAGGACTGTCCCTTGGACATGGTGTTTCCCCACTTGGTTATTGTTGTCGTCGACCGCTGGCCGCAGTCGGCGTGCACTCCCCGCACGCCAAGGGCCCGATGTTACACAACCGCCGCTGCGCGCGGGCGCATGCCCGTCGCGAAGCGCGACCGGTCGCGCCATTCAGCCGAGAAAGCGCGCCAGCGCATCGTCGAGCCGGGCACGCTCGCGGGCGGGGTCGAACCAGCGCGCGTCGAGTTGCCCGCGCAGCCAGGTCAGCTGGCGCTTGGCCAGTTGCCGGGTCGCGGCGACCGCGCGCTCGCGCAGCGCGGCGGTATCGCCGAGGCCATCGAGGTACTCCCACGCCTGGCGGTAGCCGACCGCGCGGATCGCCGGCAACGCCAGCGGCGCCGGATGCGAAGCCAGCTGCGGCAACGCGCGCAAGGCGCGCACCTCGTCGAGGAATCCAGCGGCCAGCATCGCGTCGAAACGCGCCTGGATGCGCGTATGCAGGCAGGCGCGCTCGGGCGGCGCAATCACCAGCTTGAGCACGCGCGCGGGGAAGCGCGGCCCCGCCGGCGGCTGGCGTTGCCAGGTACTGATGGAAATGCCGCTGAGCCGATGCACTTCCAGCGCACGCTGGATGCGCTGCGCATCCCCGGGCTTGATGCGCGCGGCGGCGTCGGGATCGAGCGTCGCCAGCCGCGCATGCAGCGCCGGCCAGCCCAGTTCGCCGGCCTCGGCCGTGATCGCCGCGCGCACGCCGGCATCGGCCGGCGGCATCGGCGACAGGCCATCGAGCAGCGCGGAGAAATAGAGGCCGGTGCCGCCGGCCAGGATCGGCAGGCGCCCGCGGGCCAGGATGTCCTCGACTGCGCGGCGGGCGTCCTGCGCGAACTCCGCAGCGGAATAGGTCTGCCAGGGATCGCGCAGGTCGAGCATGTGATGCGGGACGTGCGCACGCTCGGCGGCGTCGGGCTTGGCCGCGCCGATGTCCAGGCCGCGGTAGACCAGCGCCGAATCCACGCTGACGATCTCCCCGCCCAGGCGCGCCGCCCAGTCCAGCGCAAGCGCGGTCTTGCCCGAGGCCGTCGGCCCCATCAGGGCGATCGCGCGCGGCACGTCGCTGGCCTGCCGCGTCACGGCGAGGGAAACCCCGCGGCACCGCCATCCCGCACGTCCTCTGGATGACGGACAGGACGCGACCGCAGGACGCGCTGAGCTGCGGCACGCATCCTCAGTACCCGGTTTCCTTCAGCGACAGCCGCACCTGCTGGTGGGTGGCCTGCACGTCCTGCGGCGGCGGCGCGCCGAGCAGGCTCACCACCACGACCGCCAGGGTGGCGACCACCACGCCAGGCACCATCTCGTACAGCGGGCTGCCGGTGAACTTCCACAGCACCACGGTGACCGCGCCGCCGATGACGCCGGCGATGGCGCCGTTGCGGGTCATGCGCTGCCAGAACAGCGACAACACGACCACCGGCCCGAACGCCGCGCCGAAGCCCGCCCAGGCATAGGCCACCAGGCCGAGCACGCGGCTGTCGGGGTCGCGCGCGATCCAGATCGCCAGCAGCGCGATGGCCAGCACCATCAAACGGCCGATCCAGACCAGCTCGCGGTGGCCAGCCGCCGGGCGCAGGAATCCGCGGTAGAAGTCCTCGGTCAGGGCGCTGGCACAGACCAGCAACTGGCACGACAGCGTGCTCATCACCGCGGCGAGGATCGCCGAGAGCAGCACGCCGGCCACCCAGGGGTTGAACAGCACTTCCGAGAGCACGATGAACACGCGTTCGGGATTGGCGTCCACCGGTGCGGCCTGCGCCGGATTGGCGGCGAAGTAGGCGATGCCGAAGAAGCCGGTCGCCAGCGCGCCGGCCAGGCACAGCACCATCCAGGTCATGCCGATGCGGCGTGCGCGCGGAATCGTGGCCACGCTGTCGGCGGCCATGAACCGCGCCAGGATGTGCGGCTGGCCGAAGTAGCCGAAGCCCCAGGCCAGCGCCGAGATCACCGCGACAATGCCGCCCGCCCCCACCCAATGCAGGCGCGTGGGGTCGACCTGCTCGACCAGCGCCAGGCTGGGCGCGATGCCGCCGTTGCTCACCACCACGATGATGGGCACCAGCAGCAGCGCGAAGATCATCAGCGTCGCCTGCACCATGTCGGTCCAGCTGACCGCAAGAAAACCACCGACCAGGGTGTAGAGGATGGTCACTGCCGCGCCCCACCACAGCGCCTGCGCATACGGCAGTCCGAACACGCTCTCGAACAGGCGCGCGCCGGCGACGATGCCCGAGGCGCAGTACACCGCGAAGAACACCAGAATCACCAGCGCCGCCAGCACGCGAAGCAGCTTCTGGCGGTCGGCGAAGCGATGGGTGAAGTAGTCGGGCAGCGTCAGCGCGTTGCGCGTGCGCTCGGTGTAGACCCGCAGCGGGCCGGCGACGAACCGCCAGTTGCACCAGGCACCGATGGTCAGCCCGACCGCGATCCAGGCCTCCGACGCGCCGGTGAGGTAGATCGCACCGGGCAGGCCCATCAGCAGCCAGCCGCTCATGTCCGAAGCGCCGGCCGACAACGCGGTGACGTAGCTGCCCAGCGAACGCCCGCCCAGGATGTAGTCGTCGAAGGTCCTGGTGCGGTACCAGGCCCAGAAGCCGATGCCGACCATCAACAGCAGATAGGCGGCAAAGGTGATGAAGAGCGGCGAGCTTGCGTTCATGGCGATCCCGGGCCGTGGGCGGGCGAAGGGCGAAAGCTTACAGGGGATGCGCCGGGCGGCGGCGCGCGGGTCAGGCGTCGTCCGGCCACTGGATCGCCGGGGTTGCGCTCGCGCGCGGCAGCGGCACCGCGGCGACCGCGCTCCAGACCTTGAGCGCATCCACGGTCGGCGCGACATCGTGCACGCGCAGGATGCGGGCGCCGTTCTGCGCGGCGATCAGGTGCGCGGCCAGCGAACCGGCAACCCGGTCGGCCGGCGTCTCGCGCCCGGTGATCTCGCCGATGCTGCGCTTGCGCGACAGGCCCGCCAGCACCGGCGCGCCCAGTTCGCCGATGCGCTGCAACTGCGCCAGCAACGCCAAGTTGTGCGCGGTGGTCTTGCCGAAGCCGAAACCGGGATCGACGACGATGCGCTTGCGGTCGATGCCGGCCATCTCGGCGGCGAAGATGCGCTCGGCCAGGAAGCGGTGCACCTCGGCGACGAGGTCGTCGTAGACCGGGGCGTCCTGCATCGCGCCCGGCTCGCCCTGCATGTGCATCAGCACCACCGGTACGCCCAGTGCCGCCACCGCGTCCAGCGCACCTTCCCTGCGCAGGGCATGGACATCGTTGACCAGCCCCGCGCCCGCCGCCACCGCGGCGCGCATCACCTCCGGTTTGGAGGTGTCCACGCTGATAGGCAGCGCGGTCTGCGCCGCAAGCGCCTCGATCACCGGGATCACCCGGCGCAATTCCTCATCGACCGGCACCGGCGCCGCGCCGGGCCGGGTGGATTCACCGCCGACATCGAGCAGGTCGGCCCCCTCGGCCATCAACCGCAGGCCGTGGGCGATCGCTGCCTCTGTCGTGTCGTGGGCGCCGCCGTCGGAAAACGAATCCGGGGTGACGTTGACGATGCCCATGACCCGCGGCCGGTCCAGCGCCAGCGCGCGCCCGCCACAGTCGAGGATCGGCGTGGTGTCGAACATCAGCCGCCTCCGTTGCGCGCGCGGCTGTTGCGCACCGCGATCCCGAGCACGGCGCCGAGTACCGCGCCCAGGCCCACGCCCAGCGGTACGCTCTGGAAGTAGTTGCCGACCAGCAGGCCCAGCGCAACGCCGAACAGGATGGTCATCGGCAGCACCAGTCCGCCGCTCTTTCCAGGTTTTGCCATCGTCGGGGTTCCCATGCGCGAAGTGGCGCCAACTGTGGCGCCTGGCCTGTGTGGCCGCAAGCGGGCGCGGTAACGCATCGACGGCGGCATGGGCCCCATATGGAAACCGCGCGGGGCGCGGGGGAACTACTGCGCCGCGGCGCGGCGTTCGCGCATGCCCTGCCCCGGAAAGACGAAACCGCCGGCATTGCCGGCGGTTCCGTTGAAGACTTGCAGAGGGTGGAGCAAGCGGTGCTGCGTCAAGCCTGCTCGGCCGGATCCCCGATCGGCGGCAGCGGGCGCTTGCCGCCCTTGTCGCCATCGTCGCCCTTGCCCTTGCCGGAGTTCGCGTTCGCCTCGCCCCAGCCCATCGGCGGCGGTGGCTCGCGGCCTTCCATGATCGCGTCGATCTGCGGCACGTCGATGGTCTCGTACTCGAGCAGCAGCTTGGACATCGCATGCAGCTTGTCGATGTTGCCGGTCAGGATCTCGCGGGTGCGGGCGTAGGCCTTGTCGAGGATGTCGCGCACCACCTCGTCGATCTTGCGCGCGGTGTCGTCGGAGACGCTCTTGTGCTGCGTGACCGAGCGGCCCAGGAACACCTCGTCGTCCTCCTCGCCGTAGGCGATCGGGCCCATGGCATCGGACAGGCCCCACTTGGTGACCATGTTGCGGGCGATCTTGGTCGCACGCTCGATGTCGTTGGAGGCGCCGGTGGTGACCTTGTCCTCGCCGAAGATCAGTTCCTCGGCCACGCGCCCGCCGTACAGGGAGCACAATTGCGACTCGATCGCGACGCGGTTCATCGAGTACTTGTCGCCCTCGGGCAGGTACATGGTCACGCCCAGCGCACGGCCGCGCGGGATAATCGTCACCTTGTAGACCGGGTCGTGCTCGGGCACCAGGCGGCCGACGATGGCGTGGCCGGCCTCGTGGTAGGCGGTGAGCGTCTTCTCGTCCTCGCTCATCGCCATCGAACGGCGCTCGGCGCCCATCAGGATCTTGTCGCGGGCGCGGTCGAAGTGGTCCATGCGGA
>JAFAFY010000176.1 GCA_023423235.1 Pseudomonadota bacterium | reverse complement strand
GGTCCTTGGCCGCGGTCTGGGTGATGCCGCGGATCGCGAACTTGGTCGCGCCATACACCGCCAGGTCCGGATTGCCGACCTGGCCGGCCTGCGAGGACGCGTTGATGATCTTGCCGACGATCTGGCCTGGATGCGCCGGCGTGCGCGCCTTGAAGTGGCGGATCGCGGCCTGGATGCCCCAGTAGGTACTGCCGACATTGACGTCGAACACTTTGCGGTAGACCTCCGGGGTGATGTCCTCCAGCGGCGTGGTCGGGGCGATACCGGCGTTGTTGACCAGCACGTCGAGTCGGCCGAAGGCCTCGACCACCTGGTCGACCGCGGCCAGCACCTGTTCGCGCTCGGACACGTCGGCCTGCACGGCCACGCCCGCGCCGCCGGCGGCAACGATTGCATCGACCGTCTGCTGCGCGGTGTCGAGGTTGAAGTCCAGGCTGCCGATGGCGAAGCCGTCGCGCGCCAGGCGCAGCGCGATGGCGCGGCCGATGCCCTGGCCTGCGCCCGTGATGACGGCGACTTTCGAGGAAGGGGACTTGGTCGGGGTGGCCATGCTGTTGTCTCCGCTTACGGATGGATTGGAAGCAGTGTGCCCACCGCGCGCGACACCTGCATTGCGTTGGATCAACCGGCGTTCCGCGGCGGACGCGGGACTCGTGCGTCGCGCTGGCGCACCGGGAAAGTGCGACCGGGTTGGCAGACTCGGAACACCCTGCATCCTAGGGATCACCCGCATACCGCAGACGTCGCCATCGCGGGTAGGCTGGCGGCGGGATGCATCGCTGTGGCGATCCGGGGAGCCTGTCATGTCGAGAACCGCGTGGGCGCTGCTTGCGTTCGTGGCTGTGCTGCTGTCCGCCTGCGGCGGTGGCGGCGGAGACGATGCCGCCTCGACGCCCAATCCGGCGCCAGGCACGCCAGCGCCGGCACCCACGCCCGCCTATCCGGCGATTCCCGCCAGCGACGCCGAGGCTGCGCGCTTCCTGGTCCAGGCCACGTTCGGCCCGACCCGCGCCGATATCGACCGGTTGCGGCAGATCGGCTATTCGGACTGGATCGACGAGCAGCTTGATCCGGCGCGCAATCCGGTCACCCTGGTCGCACCGCATATCCTGTCGATCCCGGTCGCGCAGCTGAATTACGCCGAGCGCCGCAACTACTGGCTCTGGCAGGCCACCACGCGTTCCGACCAGCTGCGCATGCGCACGGCGTTCGCGCTCAGCCAGATCCTCGTGGTCTCGGACCTGGACTACAACACAGCCAATTTCGGTCGCATCAGCGACTACCAGGACATGCTGGCGCGCGGTGCATTCGGCAGCTACCGGCAGTTGCTGGAACAGGTCACGTTGCATCCTGCGATGGGCCTGTACCTGAGCCACATGTCCAACCGGAAATCGGTGCGCTACACCAACGGGCAGGGCGTGCAGGTCACCATCGTGCCCGACGAGAACTACGCGCGGGAACTGATGCAGCTGTTTTCGATCGGCCTGGTCGAGCGCAACCCGGATTTCAGCCCGCGACTCGATGCGCAGGGGCGCGCGGTGCCGACCTACGACCAGGAAGTGGTCAAGGGCATGGCGCGCGTGCTGACCGGATGGACCTGGCATGGCAACACCCGCGACACCTTCTGGCGCTGGGGCGCCGACAACGAAGCACGGCCGATGACCTGCGTGCCGGAGTACCACGACGAAGCGCCGAAGACGATCTTCAACGGCATCGTCATCGACGAGGGCAGCAACTGTGCGGCCAGCCTGGCGAAGATGCTCGATGCGCTGGCGGCGCACCCCAACGCCGCACCCTTCGTCAGCCGCCAGCTGATCCAGCGCTTTGTCAGCAGCAATCCCAGCCCGCAGTATGTCGAGCGCATCGCCAAGGTCTGGACCGATACCGGCGGCAATCTCGGGCGCGTGGTCAAGGCGATCCTGCTCGATCCCGAGGCACGCATCGCGCCGGCGCCGGACAATGCCACCTACGGCAAGGTGCGCGAGCCGTTGTTGCAGCTCACCGCGCTCTGGCGCGCGTTCGACGCCCGCTACCTGCCGCGCGCCGACGGCCAGTATTACTTCGCCTTCTCCAACTCGTGGGATTTCGCGACCAGTCTCGGCCAGGATTCGCTGCGCTCGCCCTCGGTGTTCAACTTCTACGAGCCCGACTACCGCATGCAGGGCGCCAACGGCGTCGCCGGGCCGTACGCACCGGAGCTGCAACTCTACAACGAGGCGACGTTCGCCAGCATCTTCAACCAGCTCGATGCCGCCGGATGGGGGCAGTTCCAGAGCGCGCCGCCGACCGCGCACACGCCCGCCCCGGTGCTCGACATCCGCCCGCTGCTCACGCTGGCCGAGCAGGACAACCACGCCGGCATGGTCGACCATGTCAACGCGCTGCTGCTGGCCGGTGCACTGACCGCGGACAACAGGGCCACGATGGTGCTGATGCTCGACCGCCTGAAGGCCGAGCGACGCCCCGCCGACGAACGGGTGCGTTCGCTGGTGCAACTGGCCGTCGCATCCCCTGAATTCATCGTCCAGCGCTGAGGTGCCGATGTCCTGCCATTCCCGAACCTCGCGCCGCCAGTTCCTGTCGCGTCTGGGCACGCTGCTGGCCAGCGGCGCCGCCGTGGCGACGCTGCCGCAGCTCGAACTCGTCGGTCGTGCACTCGCCGCGTCGCCGGCCGCCACGCCCGGCTACCGCGCCGTGGTCTGCATCTTCCTGCTCGGCGGCAATGACTCGTTCAACATGCTGGTCCCGCACGTGCGCGAGGAGCACGACCTCTACCTGGCCAGCCGCGGCGGTGTGTTCAACGCCAGCAGCAACGCCCAGGGGCTGGGCCTGGCGCGCGATGCGCTGGTGCAGGTGACTGACACCGCCGGCAAGTCCTGGGGTCTGCATCCGGCCTGTACGCCGCTCAAGCCGCTGTTCGACCGCGGCGAGCTGGGCTTCATGGCCAACGTCGGCACACTGGTCCAGCCCGTGACCAAGGCCGAGTACATCGCCCGGAGCCGCCGCCTGCCGCAGGCGCTGTACTCGCACAACGACCAGCAGCGGCTGTGGATGCGCGGCGAGTCGGAGCTGGCGAGCTCGACCACCGGCTGGGGCGGGCGCATTGCCGACCGCCTGGAGTTTGCCAATGCCGCCGGGCTTTCCACGCTGCCGCCGACGATCACCCTGGGCGGCAACAACCTGTTCCAGACCGGGAGCGCGACCACGGCCTACGGCATGGGGTCCGGCGGGCCGGCGGCGCTGCGCCGGTTCACCAATACCGGAAACGCCGCCGAGCGCATCCGCCGCGAGGCGCTGGAGGCGCTGCTCGACCGGCGCTACACGCCGATCATGCAGGATCACTACGCCGTACTTGGCGAAGGCACGATGCAGCTCAGCGACACGCTGCGCGCTGCGCTCGACCCGGCGACGGGTGGCGACATCGCAACCGTGTTCCCGGCCAACGACGGCCTGGCCTCGCAGTTGCGGATGATCGCGCGGATGATCAAGGCCAGCCGCGGCGGCGCGATCAACCATTCGCGCCAGATCTACTACGCCACGCTCGGCGGCTTCGACACCCATGACAACCAGATGGCCGAGGGCAGCCACGCCCGCCTGCTCTCGCGCCTGAGCCAGAGCCTGTCCGCATTCCGCGACGCGCTGGCCGAAGTGGGCGCGCTCAACGACGTGGTGACCTTCACCATGAGCGACTTCGGGCGCACCCTCAACAGCAACGGCAATGGCACCGACCATGCCTGGGGCGGCGTGCAGCTGATGATGGGCGGGGCGTCGACAGCCGGCGGGCCGCTGCGCGGCCGCCGCGTGCATGGCACCTATCCGTTGCTGGAGCTCGACGGGCCGCAGGCGGTGGAGCGCGGGCGCATGATTCCCACGACATCGACCAACCAGTTCGGTGCGACCTTCGCGCGCTGGCTGGGCGTACCCGAAGGCGACCTGGCGACGGTGTTCCCGGGGCTGGGCAACTTCGACCGGCCGGTGCTGGATTTCCTGGTCTGAGCTGCGCGCCGGGCGCCGGATAGCGCAGGTGCCTCAGCGATAGCGGTTGATCGTGTCGCGCAGCGCGCGCGCGGCATCGGCGGCGGCCTGCGCGTAGTCGGCATTGCCGGAGGCGTAGAGGATGCCGCGCGAGGAATTGATCATCAGCCCGGTACCGTCGGCGGTGGCGGCGTTGCGCACCACCGCTTCCACGTCGCCGCCCTGGGCGCCGATGCCCGGGATCAGCAGCGGCATGTCGCCGACCACGCTGCGGATGCGCTTGAGCTCGCCGGGATAGGTCGCGCCGACCACCAGCGCGCAGTTGCCGTCGCGGTTCCATTCGCCGGCGATGGTGCGCGCGATGTGCTCGTACAGCGGCACGTCGCCGCCGCCGGGCGCGGCCACGCGCAGTTCCTGGAAATCGCGCGCGCCGGGGTTGGAGGTGTGGCACAGGAAGATGCAGCCGCGGTCGCCCCGCTGCAGGAAGGGTTCGGCCGAATCGCGGCCCATGTAGGGGTTGAGCGTCACCGCGTCGGCGCCGAAACGGTCGAAGGCCTCGGCCGCGTACTGCTCGGCGGTGCTGCCGATGTCGCCGCGCTTGGCGTCCAGGATCACCGGGATGCCGGGGTGGCTGGCATTGATGTGTGCGATCAGCCGCTGCAGCGCGGCCTCGCCGCCGTTGTGGGCAGCGAAGTAGGCGATCTGCGGCTTGAACGCGCAGGCGAATTCGGCGGTCGCATCGACGATGTCGCGGCAGAACGCGAACAGCGCGTCGCCTTCGTCGTCCGGCCCCTCGACGACGAAGGCGTCGGGAAACTTCGCCGGGTCCGGGTCGAGTCCGACGCAGAGCAGGGTG
>JAFAFY010000173.1 GCA_023423235.1 Pseudomonadota bacterium | reverse complement strand
TTGGCGGCAGCCTTCTTGACCGCCTTCTTCACTGCGGCCTTCTTGGTCGCCACCTTCTTCGCCGCTGCCTTCTTCACCGGCGCCTTCTTTGCAGCGGTCTTCTTCGCGGTTGCCTTCTTGGCAGGCGCCTTCTTCGCGGCCGCCTTCTTGCCGGCGCCCTTCTTCTTGAGCGCGGCGATCTCGGCCGAGGCGGCAGTCTTGGTGGCCTCAAGCTTCTTCTTCGCGGCGGACACGCGCTTGGTCACGGCCTTGCCCACCTTCTTGGCGCGTGCGCTCACGGTTTTCTCCGCCGTGTTGACGGTCTTCTTCGCGGACTTCACCGCGGCCTTCGCCTTCTTCTTGACCGTGTTGCCGATGTCCTTGGCGGTCTCGGCCACGACTTCAGCCGCATGGGTCAGGGTCTCGCCGACCCCGTTACCGTTACTCATGGTGATGTCCTCGTCAGTGAACAGTGAGCGGAGCCAGTCGCCCGCACGCGGAATGTAGCGCGAACCCGATGCCGCGGAAGAAGAATCTGCACCTCGACGACACGCCCGGCCGGCCGCCGTCGGCAGCGGCCAGCCCGCACGCCGGGCCGGCTTGCCCGTCATCGGAGACAGGACAGCAAGCGCATCGTCCGCCGATCCGCCGCGCCGACTTCAACACCGATTCAAATGCCTGCGGCCACACTTGGCACCTGCCGCCCCGCGGCCGCCTCGCTCCCGCTGTCAGCGGCAGGTTTGACGGCAGCCGCGCGGGCTTCCACGCTTGCTGTCACGCCACATGCCTGCCGACAGGGGATGATTTCCAGATGCGCGCAAAACCCACCCTCCTCGCCCTGGTCGCCGCCGCCGCGTTCGGCGGTTTCGCCGCGACCGCGATCCGCGATGTCGTCCAGCAGCCGGCCGGTGCCGAACCGCCGGCCGCCGCGCTGGCGGTCCCCACCCTCGCCGCCTTGCCGATGGCCGTCGATGGCCAGCCGCTACCATCGCTCGCGCCGATGCTGCGCCAGGTCACGCCGTCGGTGGTCTCGGTGCACACCAAGCAGCGGGTGCGGGTGAGCCCGTTCGGCAACGACCCGTTCTTCCGCCGCATGTTCCCCGAACTGTCGCAGGAGCGGATCAACGAGTCGCTGGGCTCGGGCGTGATCGTCGACGCGGCGCAGGGCTACGTGCTGACCAACCACCACGTCATCGAGGGCGCCGACGACGTGTCGGTGACGCTGGCCGACGGCCGCACGCTGGAAGCCGAGTTCGTGGGATCGGATGCCGATACCGACGTCGCGCTGATGCGGATCAAGGCCGACAACCTGACCGCGATCCCGCTGGCGCGCGACGGCCAGCTGCAGGTCGGCGATTTCGTGGTCGCGGTCGGCAACCCCTTCGGCTTCAGCCAGACGGTGACCTCGGGCATCGTCTCGGCCGTGGGCCGCAGCAACGTACCCGGCGTGGGCTACCAGAACTTCATCCAGACCGACGCCTCGATCAATCCCGGCAATTCCGGCGGCGCGCTGGTCAACCTGCGCGGCGAGCTGGTCGGGGTCAACACCGCCAGCTTCAATACCCGCGGCAGCATGGCCGGCAACATCGGCCTGGGCTTCGCCATTCCCATCGGCCTGGCGCAGAGCGTGATGACCCAGCTGGCGACGACCGGCAGCGTGCAACGCGGCACCCTGGGCATCGATACCCAGACGGTGGATGCGCGCATCGCCCAGGGCCTGGGGCTGGAGACCCCGCGCGGTGCCGTGGTCACGCGCGTCTACGGCGACTCGCCCGCGGCCGCGGCCGGGCTGCGCACCGGCGACGTGGTGGTGGCCGCCAACGGCCAGCGCATCGACAGCAGCGATGCGCTGCGCAACTTCCAGGGCCTGCAGCCGCTCGATGCCCGGGTCACCCTCGACGTGCTGCGCGATGGCAGGCCGGTGAAGATCGAGACCCGGCTGCGCGCACTGGCGCGCGACGGTGCCGGCTTCGATCCCCGCCTGGCCGGCGCGGTGTTCGCCGACATTCCCGAGGCCGTGCGCCGGCAGAACCCGCGCATCGCCGGCGTGCTGGTGGAAAAGGTGGACAGCGGCAGCCGCGCGCAGCAGAGTGGGCTGCGCGAGGGCGATTTCATCCTGGCGGCCAACAGCGGGGAATTCCGCGACCTTGCCGGCTTCCGCGACTCGCTTGGCGACCGCCCGTCCGACCTGGTGCTGCGTATTTCACGCCGTGGACGCATCTACGACGTGATCATGCGTTGACGCTTTTCCCTGTTGCCATTCCCCTGGCCGTGCAACGCCACGGCCTCAATCAGGAGTAACGACGATGACCCCCACTTCGACCGAAGCAATGAAGAGCAACCTCGGCGAGGCCGGCGCGCACCTGGCCCAGGCCGCGCGCGATGCCGGCAGCGCGGTGCGCAATGCCGCCGATGTGGCCGGCGATGAACTCAAGCTGGGCAAGGCCAGCGTCAAGGCCGACCTGGCCGATTCCGCGATCGCCGGCCTGGCCGCGTTCGAGGAAGGCGGCGCTGCTGCCAAGGAGCAGGTCGATGCGCTGATGGACAAGGGCCGCGACCTGGTCGACAGTGCCGCCGACCTGATCCGCGAGCGTCCCATCGCCTCGTTCGGCGTGGCCTTCGCGGCCGGCTGGATCATCGCCAAGCTCGCGCGCAGCGGCAAGTAAGCCGCTCGCTGCATGACCGGACGCGACACCAGCGACGCAAGTACCGACCGGCCCGCCAGCGCGGCGGGCCGCGCGGCCGGAGAGGCGCCGCACCTGGACGAAAGCATCCGCCGCGTGCGCGCCGCGGGGAAAGGGACGCTCGATTCCGGGGTCGACAGCCTGCGTGCTCTGCGCAAGCTGGTGTCGGCCGATTTCGCACTCGCGCGCAGCGCGCTGGGGCGGGCGATCGCGTGGTGCGCGATCGGCGTGGTGTTCGGTGCCTCGACCTGGCTGCTGGCGATGGCGGCGGCCATCGCCCTGCTGCAGTCCTGGGGGCTGTCCTGGCTTGCATCGATCTCCATCCCCACGCTGCTGAGCCTGATCGTCACCGCTATCGCCGCCTGGCGGGTCTCGGTGTTCTTCGATTACGCCGGCATGCACGCCACCCGGCGGCAACTGGCCCGGCTGGGCCTGTTCAACGAGAACGACGAAGACGACGAAGACACGGCCCCCGCGGCTGCGGATCGCGCCAACGCGGCCACCACGTCGGGGCGGCCATGAATTTCGAGGCACTGAAATCGCGCGTCGAGCGTGCCGAGGCGCTGGTCGATGGCCGTATGGACCAGACCGGCGAACGCTATAGCGCGCTCAAGCGCAGCTGGCGCGAGGCGTGGACGCCGCCGCGCATCATCATCGCCGGCCTGGTGGCCGGTTTCGTCAGCGGCCGCGCACAACCGCGCGACACGCTGCAGAAGCTGGGCCGCCTGGGCGGGCCCAAGGCGATCCAGATGGTCAGTTCGCTGGCCACCATGCTGACCTCGCTGCAGGCCGCCGTCGCCGCTGCCACCGCGGAGAAGGCCGCCAACACCGCCGACGATGCGGCCGACGACGTGCAGCAGGCCGCCGAGGCGGTCAAGCAGGATGCCGACGTCGCCGCCGCGGAATCCAGCGCCGAGGCACCCGCGTCCACGCCGGCCGTATCCGTCGACGATGTCGACAACGACCTGCCGCGCCCCGACCGCAACCGGCCCGATGCCGGCTTCGAGGCGCAGCCACGGCCGGCCGAGGCCGCCACCGAAATCTCCGAGTCCGGGCGCTGACCGCGCCACCAATCCGTGAGCATTCCGGTCACGCCACCGCCTGCCGAACATGCGCCGGTCCCGCCGCCGACGCCGGTGCAACCGCGCCCGCGTGCACCGGCCGCGATCGTCGTGCTGGCAACGCTGGCGGTGCTGGCCACGCTGTGGGCGGCGCAGGCGGTGATCCTGCCGGTGCTGCTGGCGATGTTCTTCGCGCTGGTCGGCAACCCCATCCTGCGCGGCCTGCGGCGGCTGTGGATCCCGCGTTTCGTCGGCGCCCTGCTGGTGCTGGTGGCGGGCCTGGCCGCCGCCGGCGCGCTGGGCATCCAGCTCTATGGCCCGGCCAGCGAGTGGATGCAGCAGGCGCCCAAGCAGCTGCGCACGCTGGCGCCCCGGCTCAAGCAGATGACCCAGCCGATGCAGCAGGCCAACCAGGCGGCCGAGTCGTTCGCCCGTGCCACCCAGGACCGGCCGCAGCGCCGCGTGCAGGTGGTGCAGATCCAGGACAACAGCTCCTGGCGCACGCTCGTCGCCACCCCACGCGTGCTGGCCTCGGTGCTGGCGGTGGTGCTGCTGACGTTCTTCTTCATGGTCTATGGGGAGACCCTGCAGCGCAATGCGATCGCGCTGCTGCCCACGCGCCAGCGCAAGAAGCTCACGGTGGAGATCCTGCAGTCGATCGAACGCGAGATCTCGCGCTACGTGCTGACCATCTCGATCATCAACACCCTGCTCGGCGCGGTGTTCGCCGGCGTGCTGGTGTGGATGGGCTTCAGCCTGCCCGACGCGCTGCTGTGGGGCACGGTGGCGGCGCTGTTGAATTTCGCGCCCTACGTCGGCCCGCTGATCGGCGTGCTACTGATGCTGCTGGTGGGCCTGACCGGCCACGACGGCAGCTGGCCATCCGCGACCTGGGCGCCGCTGTTGCCCGCGGCGGTATACCTGGCCCTGCACACCCTCGAAGGCCAACTGGTGACGCCGATCGTGCTGGGCCGGCGCATGGCGCTGTCGCCACTGGTGCTGATCCTGGCGCTGATGCTGTTCGGCTGGATGTGGGGCATCGTCGGCCTGCTGCTGGCGGTACCGCTGCTGGTCTGCATGAAACTGGTGCTGGCCCGCGTCGAGGGGTTCGAGGGTTGGGCGCGGCTGCTGGCGTGAGGCAAGTGGCGCGCCGTTGCCTGCCAGGCATCGCGCGACGACAGGCCATGCCCACCGCATATCCGGGTAAGCCGCGGCAGGCGGCCGCTACAATAGGCCGATGAGTTTCCCCATCCGCGCGATCACGCTGGATCTCGACGACACCCTGTGGCCGTTCGCGCCGATCGGCGCGCGGATCGAGCAGACCCTGGACGCGTTCCTGCGCGAGCACAGTCCGCAGACCGCAGCCATGTTCCCGGTCGAGGCGATGCGGCAACTTCGCGAGCGCGTGTTCGCCGAGAACGCGCACCTGCTGCACGATCTCTCGGCGCTGCGCCAGCTGACCATCGAACATGCATTGCGCCAGAGCGGCGGCGACCTGGGCCTGCTGGATGCGGCCTATGAGGTGTTCTACGCCGAGCGCAACCGGGTGGAGTACTACCCCGACAGCCTGGAGG
>JAFAFY010000172.1 GCA_023423235.1 Pseudomonadota bacterium | reverse complement strand
GTCGTAGAGCGTCAGGCCGTCGACGCGATGGTCGGTGATCCGCCCTTGCGGGTAGTTGTAGGTGCGGATGCGCTGGCTGCGGTCGCCACTGCCGACCTGCAGCTTGCGCGCCTCGGCCGTGGCGGCGGCGCGGCGTTCGGCCTCGGCCAGGGTCGCGCGCAGGCGCTTCATCGCCTTGTGGCGGTTGGCGTGCTGGCTGCGCTCGGTCTGCGCCTCGACCACGATGCCGGATGGCAGGTGGGTGATGCGGATCGCCGAGTCGGTCTTGTTGACGTGCTGGCCACCAGCGCCGGAGGAGCGGAAGGTGTCGACCTTGAGGTCGGCGGCGTTGAGTTCGACCGGCTCGCCGGCGGCCTCGATCGGGATGATCGCCACCGTCGCGGCCGAGGTGTGGATGCGGCCCTGCGATTCGGTCTCGGGCACGCGTTGCACGCGGTGGGTGCCGGACTCGAACTTCAGCTGCGCGTAGGCGCCGTCGCCGTCGACCGCGGCGATGATCTCGCGGAAGCCACCGTGCTCGCCCGGATTCGCCGATTCCACTTCCACCCGCCAGCCCTGGCGCTCGGCATAGCGCGCGTACATGCGGAACAGGTCGCCGGCGAAGATCGCCGCCTCGTCGCCGCCGGTGCCGGCGCGGATCTCCAGGTAGAAGCCGCCGTCGTCGCGGGCGTCGCGCGGCACCAGCATCGCCAGCAGGCGCGCATCGAGCTCGGCCAGGCGGGTGGTGGCGGCCTCGATCTCCTCCTCGGCCAGTTCCTGCATCACCGGGTCGCCGCGCATCGCCTCGGCGGCGTGCAGGTCGGCCTGGGTGCGGCGCTCGTCGGCCAGCGCGGCGGCCAGCGGTTCGAGCTGGGCGAACTCGCGCGAGGCCGCGCGGAAGCGCGCCTGGTCGGCGATCGTGGCAGGGTCGGCAAGCAGGCGTTCGAGTTCGTCGCGGCGTTCGGCCAGCGCTTCGAGCTTACGGCGCAGGGTCGGCAGCATCGTCGTCTTCGGTGGTGGGCACGGGCGGCAGCAGGCGTTCGAGGCCGCTGGCGAAATCGTCGCCGCCACGCAGCGCCGCCTCGCGCAGCGCGGTGGTGGGCAGGTGCAGCAGGCGGTTGGTCAGGGTATGCGCCAGCAGTTCCAGCACCGCCTCGGGCGGCTGCCCGGACGCGAGCTGCTGGCGCGCCTTCTCCAGCGACTCGGCGCGCACCGCGTCGCCATGGGCGCGCAGGCGCTTGAGCGGGGCGCTGCGGCCGCGCACGCTGCGCGCCTCGGCGTAGCGCGCGACCTGCAGGTCGATGATGGTCTCGGCATCGTCGGCGGCCTCGCGGCGGCCGCGGCGGTTGTCGTCGAGCGTGCGTTCCAGGTCGTCGACGGTGTAGAGGAACACGTCGCGCAGTTCGGCCACGTCGGCGGCGATGTCGCGCGGTACCGCCAGGTCCATCAGCAGCATCGGCCGGTGCTTGCGCGCGGCCAGCGCCGCGGCGACCTGCGGCCGGGTCAGCAGCGGGGCGCGGCTGGCGGTGGCGGTGAACACGATGTCGGCCAGGAACAGGTGCCGGTCCAGCTCGTCGAGCGGCAGGGCGATGCCGCCGTGGCGCGCGGCCAGTTCCTGGGCGTGGGCGTAGGTGCGGTTGGCGACCAGCAGGCGCTTGACGTTGGCCTGGGCCAGGTGGCGCGCGGCCAGCTCGATGGTCTCGCCGGCACCGACCAGCAGCACCGCCGAATCGGACGGCCGGGCGAAGGACTCCTGCGCCAGGCGCACCGCCAGCGAAGCGACAGAGACCGGGCTGTTGCCGATGCGGGTCTCGCTGCGCGCGCGCTTGGCGGTGACGAAGGCGTGCTGGAATACGCGGTCGAGCTCGCTGCCCAGGGTGCCGGCACTGCGCGCGGTGGCCCAGGCCTGCTTGACCTGGCCGAGGATCTGCGGCTCGCCCAGCACCAGCGAATCCAGGCCGGTGGCGACCCGGAACAGGTGCCGGGCCGCGGCCTCGTCGCGGTGGCGGTAGAGGTAGGCGTGCAGGGCCTCGCCGGGGCCGGGTCCCGGGCGCGTCGCCAGCCAGTGCGCCAGTGCGCTGCCGTCGTCGTCGGCGATCGCGTAGAGCTCGGTACGGTTGCAGGTCGACAGCAGCGCGACCTCGCGCACCTCCGGCATCGCGCGCAGCTGCGCCAGCGCGGCCGGCAGCGCGTCGCCGCCGAACGCGACGCGCTCGCGCAGGGCGACCGGCGCGGTCTGGTGGTTGATGCCGAGTGCGAACAGGCTCATGGGTGGGCTGGCGGCGAGGGCGGTGCGGCGGCCTTGCGGGCCGTCCGCGCGAGGCGCGCATCCCGCGCCATTCGGCGCGGGACGGGCCTCATCCGTTCAGGTGCTTGCGATAAGCTTCCGGAAGAAGGCGCCCATTTTACGGCCCGGTTGCTCCAGATGCCCGTTTTCGAGTTTTCCCCGGCCACGGCGCGCGGCGCCCGGGCCGTTGCGAGTCCCGCGCGCTGCCTGCGCGCACTGTCGATCGCGTCGCTGCTGGCCGCCGGCTGCCTGGCCCAGGTGCAGGCCCAGGTGCCCGCAACGGGCGATGACGGTGCCAGCCGGCAGGTGCTGCGCCAGGACCTGGTTGGTGCGACGCTGGCCGGCGAGTTCGCGGTCCAGGCCGGGCGCCTGGACGAGGCCGCCAACTGGTATCTCGATGCCGCGCGCCTGGCCGGCGACGATGCCGGACTGGCCGAGCGCGCCACCCGCATTGCCCTGCTTGCCGGCGACGACCGCCGCGCCGGGGAGGCATTGGCGCTGTGGCGCCGCAACGCGCCAGACGCGCTGCCGATGCTGGCGGCCGAGGCGACGCTGTCGCTGCGCGGCGGCCGCGACCGGGTGGCCCGGCGCCAGCTCGAAGCATTGCTGCGCAGCCCCGATCCGGGCGGCTGGCGGCACGCGTTCACCGTGCTCTCCAGCGGTGGCCGCGACCCGCAGCAGGCCGCGCGCCTGCTCGACCAACTGGTCGCGCGGCAGGCGATTCCCGACCAGTTGCAGGCGTGGATGGCCTTCGGCGGCCTGGCCCAGCGGCTGGATCGCATCGACCTGACCGAACGCATCCTCGACAACATCGTGGCGCGTTTCCCCGGCGAGCCGCGCGTGGCCCTGCTGCGCGCCAGCCAGCTGCGCGAGTCCGGCCGCGCCGACGACGCCCGTACCGCCCTTGCGGCCATCGCCGCATCGCCAACGATGGCCCCGGATCTGCGCCTGGCGCTGGCCGGCGAGTACGAGCAACTGGGGGATTTCGCCCAGGCCGAGCGCATCCTGGCCGACGGGCCGCAGGATGGCCGCAGCGTGATGCTGCGCGCCTCGCTGCTGGCGCGCGCCGAGGACAAGCCGGCGCTGGCCGCGCTCTACGAGGAACTCAAGACCGGCGCGGCGACGCCCAACCCCGCGCAGCGGCTGCTGCTGGGGCAGATGGCCGAGTACCTGGAGCAGTACGACGAGGCGCTGGAGTGGTATGTCAGCGTGCCCGGCGGCGGTGAACGCTGGCAGGCGCGCCTGCGCGGCGCGCGGGTGCTGCACGTGCTCGGTCGCCAGGGCGAGGCCTTCGCCCAGCTGCGCGAGCTGCAGGCCGACGGCAGCGCCGACGAGGACGTGCGCCGCAACGCCTACCTGCTGGAGGCCGAGCTGCACCGCGAGGACGCCGCCGAGGCGCCCGAGCTGGACGCCTACAACCGCGGCCTGGCATCCATTCCCGACGACCCCGCGGTGCTCTACGCGCGCGCGCTGATGTGGGAGCGCCGCGACGACATCCCGCGCGCCGAGGCCGACCTGCGCCGCATCCTGGTCGCCGATCCGGAAAACGTCGCCGCGCTCAACGCGCTGGGCTACACCCTGGCCGACCGCACCACCCGCTACACCGAGGCGCTGGAGCTCATCGACCGCGCGCGCGTGGCCGAGCCAGACAACGCCGCGATCATCGACAGCTACGGCTGGGTGCTCTACCGCCTGGGTCGCAACGCCGAGGCACTGGTCGAACTGCGGCGGGCGTTCTCGATGATGAAGGACCCCGAGGTCGCCGCGCACATCGGCGAGGTGCTCTGGGTCATGGGCCGCCACGACGAGGCGCGCCGCTATTTCGACGAGGCGCGCGCGCTCGATCCGGAAAACCGCGCCCTGCTGCGCGCGCTGGAGAAGACCGGCGCATGAATCGTCGTCATGGCAATGCCCCTGTCGCATCGCGCTGGCGCCTGTACGGCGCGGCTGCGCTGCTTCCGCTGCTGGCGGCCTGCACCAGCGTGCCGGTACGGCCGCCGGCAGAGGCCGCGGCGCTGGATCCGGCGGCGCTGGCTGCGGCCGAAGCGGGGCTGGCGCAACACGAAAGCCGGGTGCAGGCGCTGCCGGCGCTGGCGTTCAGCGGGCGGGTGGCGATGTCCAACGGTCGCGACGGCGGCAGTGGCCGGATCGAGTGGCGCCAGACCGGCGACAGCTACCAGGTCACCCTGAGCGCCCCGGTGACCCGGCAGAGCTGGCAATTGCAGGGCGGGCCGCGCGGCGCCCGCCTCGAAG
>JAFAFY010000071.1 GCA_023423235.1 Pseudomonadota bacterium | reverse complement strand
CCGAGCTTGTCGAAGCTGCGCGGGAAGCGGTTGTCGAGCTGGCGCTGCAGTTGCGGCGCGGTGAAGGCGACCTGGTCGTTGAGCCAGGCCGACACCACCCCGATCGAGGTGCAGGCGGTCACGCAGGCAAGCAGCAGGGCAAGGGCAGGCAGGCGGAATGTGCGCATGGTCGGAATGATTGCGGGAAGCGGGTTGCCGGCACGTTACGCCGGTGCGGTGAACCTGCGGTTAGCGCGGTGCCCGGGCCGGATCGCCGGTTACTCCGGCGCCTCGGTCAACGCCTTGCGGTGCGGCTGCAGCCACGCCAGCAGCAGGCCCAGCAGTTGCATGGCGATCGCATCGAGCACGACCTGCTTGAGCGTGAGCGACAGCGGAAACGGCTGCCCGGCATGTTCGAGCAGGTGCCAGGGCACGAACGACACCAGGGCTACCGCCAGGCCGAAGCGCGCGCCGTGCCAGCGCTTGCTGCGCTGGGGCTGCGGCAGCCAGCGGTAGAGCCAGGTCATTGCCAGACCGAGCGAGACATAGGCCAGCACGATCCAGCCGGCCTTGGCGCTGGCGTCGGCCGGCGGCCGGAACAGATGGGCAAGGGCGAGATAGTCCGCGCGCAGTACCACCCCGTGCACCAGGAAGCCCAGTACCAGGCCGGTCATGGACACGGTGAGTCCGCAGATCCAGAAACGTTTGTCCATCGCCCCTCCCATGCCCGGCCGATCCGTGCGACCGGGCAAGATTATCGTTGCGGCGGTGAAGCGTCGATCGATGCCGAGGTGATGCGCCAGGTGCCGTCATGGCTGCGGCGCAGGCGGTAGTGTCCGCTGTAGGTGCGCAGCGGCGCGGCACCGGCGGCCACGCGCAGGCGCACCGGGATCTCCAGCGCGTCCGGAGGCGATGCGTTGTCGAGCGCGCGCGGCGCGCCGTTCTCGGTGCGCAGCGTGCGCACAGCCTCCAGCGTGCGCAGGTCCGCCTCGCCGGAGGACGCCGGCCGGGCATCGACCCACAGCGCGTCGGCCTCGTCGCGGTCGGGGTTGAACAGCACGGCGAAATACCGGTGCAGGGTGCTGACGGCGGCGGACATCGCGGCGTCGTGGTCGGCGCGCGCCTTCGCCTGGCGCGTGGCGGCGTCGATGGACGCGGCAGGGTCCGCAGGCGCGTCGGTGGCTGGCGCGGTAGTGGCGCCAGCAGCCGCGGCGCTGTCTGCGGAATCGGCCGGCGGATCACCCATGCAGCGCGACAGCCCGAACACCAGCGCGATGATCGCGAGCAGGGCAATGACGATCGGTAGACGGCGTGATGGCATGCGGCGCCCCGGGTACGCGAACTGCGCAGCGCGGATGCTAGCGCGAAGCGGCATCGCCCGTTGCATCGCCGGCGCGCAGCAACGGCAGGGGATCGAATGCGCCGTCGCTGGCGTAGACGCCGTAGTGCAGGTGCGGCGGCGTGCCGCGGGCATTGCCGGTGTCGCCGACCGTCCCCAGTGGATCGCCCGCCTGCACGAGGTCGCCGACCTGCAGCAGCGGCGCCCAGTCGTCGAGGTGTGCGTAGTAATGCCGTTGACGGCCCGGCCCCATCACCCAGACCTGCCTGCCGCCGAGGCCGCCTTCCCGGATCGCCACCACCAGCCCGGGCGTGGCGCTGCGTACCAGCGTGCCGCGCGCGGCGAAGATGTCGACGCCTTCGTGGCTGCGGTCGGATCCCCGCGGCGCACCGAAGCTGTCGGCCACCTGGCGCACGCGTACGCCCTCGACCGGCATTGCCAGGGTGTCGGGCGCGGGCATTGCGGCAAGCGCGGAGATCGCGCGTGGCTTGGCCATGAACGGCTGGTGCCAGGCCCAGTGGCCGGCTGCGGCCAGTACCGCGAACACCGCCGCGGCACGCAGGATGCGACGCAGCAGCGGCCCGTAGTCACAGCGGGTGCGGGTTGGGGCGTGGGGTGGCGAGGACATCGATGCAGGCTAGCGGCGATGCGCGTGAGGCCATGTGCAGGACATGGCGCGGTAGAGAAACCCGCCGAAGCGCATCGCGGACGCCCGATGCAGGGCGCCCGCTGCGTGGACGACGTGCGCGGCTCAGCGCGCGGCCTGGACTTCCTGTTCCAGGCGCTGGCGCAGCGCGTCGTCGAGCTTGAGCTGGCGCGCCAGCTCGTCGAGATACGCACGCTCCATGAAGTTCTGCTCGTCGACCACCAGCACGCTGGCGAGGTACATCTCCGAGGCGATTTCCGGCGACGACGCGGCGGATGCCACTTCCGCCGGATCCAGCGGCTTCGCCAACTCCACCTGCAGCCACTGCTGCACGTCGGCGCCTTCATCGATGCGCGCGAATTCGCCTTCGATGATCGTCCGCTCGCTGGCATCCATGTGGCCATCGGCCTTGGCCGCGGCGACCAGCGCCTTGAGGATCGCCTGGCTGTGCAGGTTGGCCTGCGGCGGCGGCAGTCGGTCGACGGTCTGCGGGGCGGGCGCGGCGACGCCGGCCTGCTGCTTCTGGTAATCGCCATAGGCCTTGTAGGCCATCACGCCGATCGCGGCCAGGCCCCCGTAGGTGGCCAGTTTGCGGGTGGACTTGTTCTTGCCCAGCAGCAGGCCCAGCGCGCCGCCGCTGATCGCGCCCTTGCCGAAATCTGCATTGAGCAGGCTGCCGCCGGGCTTGCCGCCCGACTGCGAGCTCAGAAGATGGTTGAGGAATCCCTGGAAGCTCATCGTTGTGTCCGTTGTTTGGGGGAGTGCGCCGCAGCGCCGCCGGCGAGCATGCGCCGTCGGTCGTGGACTGCGGGTAAATGCGGATCCGCTGCAGCCTCCGGCAGACGCGTGCCCCTCATCCAGCGATAGCGCGGGCGCAGCGGTCCGAAGCGGACACTGGCCAGGCCTGCGCCACCCGGGCGCCCAAACGAAATCGGGACGGCCAAGGCCGTCCCGATCGCGCAATCCACTGTCAGGTGTCGCGCCTCAGGCGGCGGCGTCCTTGAGCTTCTTGAGCGGGCGCACCTTGACCTTGACCGAGGCCGGCTTGGCGGCGAACCACTGCTCTTCCTTGGTGAAGGGGTTGATGCCCTTGCGCTTCGGCTTGGCCGGCACGCTGACCGAGGTGATCTTCAGCAGGCCCGGCAGGGTGAACGAGCCGGCGCCCTTCTTGCTGATCGAGCCGTGCACGGCATGCTCGAGCGCGGCCAGGACAGCGCGGACGTCCTTGGCGATGACGCCGGTGCCTTCGGCGATGTGCGCGACCAGGCCCGACTTGCTCAGGGCTTCCTTGATCGGCTTCGGGGCTGCCGGCTTCGCGGCGGCGGCCTTCTTCGGCGCTGCCTTCTTGGTCGCGACTTTCTTGGTGGTGGCCTTCTTCGTTGCCATGGGTGTCTAGTTCCCTCAGAGAATTTTTTGGAGTGATGATCCTGGCCGATCGAGCCGGCAAGCGAAATGTAGGGCATCACGACACCATCGCCAATAGGAAATCGCAAAAAAACAGCGATTTTCGACCGGTCAGGGCGGCGCACTCGACCTGGCCCGTGCAGGCGGTCGCCGCAGGCGGGGCGGCCAGCGCCACCAGCCCAGGACCACCAGCAGCGCCAGCAACGAGTAGGCGGCCACGAACATCCACCACGGCGCCTCGAAAAACAGCACCCGCGACAGCCAGTGTTCGATGAAGGATTCGCGGTAGCTGTCCTGCCCGGCATGGGTCCTGAGCTGCTGTTCCCAGATGGTCAACGGGCACAGGCGGTCGAGCCAGGCCTGCAGTGCGATCACTGCGACCAGTGCGACATGCGCCAGCCTGGGGCCGCGGCGGCGCACCCAGCGCCAGCCCAGGGGCCCGCCGATCACCACCGCCAGCGTCATCAGCACGACGAACACGGCGATCCCGGCATGCAGCGCAAGCAACAGGTCGGCCAGTGTGGCGGCGGTGTGCGGGGACAGCGCGGACATCGACAGGTCCGGGACGGGCGGCACACGGATCGTCGCATACACGGCGGCGTGCATCCGGACGCGACCCTCACGCCGGGCAGGGCCGCATCCGCTCCGGACGCCCTCGTAACGGGCGACGGCGTATGCTCGCCCGTCATTCCCCGACCAGGAGCACCGACATGGGCATTTCCCGTCACGCCACCGCGCATTGGGCAGGCGATCTGAAGTCCGGCAAGGGCACGTTGTCGACGCCGCAGAGCGGCCTGCTCGACGACACCCGCTACGCCTTCAACACCCGTTTCGGCGACGAGAAGGGCACCAATCCCGAGGAACTGATCGCCGCCGCGCATGCCGGCTGTTTCTCGATGGCGCTGTCGGCCAAGCTCTCGGAAGCCGGCTTCCCGCCCGAGACCATCGATACCCGCGCCGATGTCGACCTCTCGACCGAGGGTGGCCCCACGCTCAGCGCGATCCGACTCAAGACGCTCGCAAAGGTACCGGGCATCGATGCGGTGAAGTTCCGCGAGATTGCCGAGGACGCGAAGGAGAACTGCCCGGTGTCGAAGGCGCTGTCGGCGGTGCCGATCACGCTGGACGCAGAATTGCAGGGCTGAGCGAGCGCCTGCGGGCAGCCCGGGAACCGCGAGCCGCATCAACGCTTGCGTCCCCGGACTGCGCTTGGACGAGCTGCCCTGATGTACGCGCGGACGCCAGTCGCGCGCGCCCTGCCACCCGAACGGATGCGGCAGGCGGCCATGCGCCCTCGTGATCCCGCCGTCCTGATGATCCACGGCGCCGGGGGCGGTGGCTGGGAATGGGCGTTGTGGCGCGGTGTGTTCGAGGCGCAGGGGCTCGCCGTCGTCACGCCCGACCTGCAGCCCGCCGCGGCCGGATTGGCCGCAACCACGTTTGCCGACTATCGCGAGCAGGTACGGCGGGCCGCCGCTGCGCTGCCGCGGCCGCGGGTGCTGGTGGGCGCGAGTCTCGGAGGCCTGCTGTGCGCATGTTGTGCCGGGACGGCCGATGCGCTGGTGCTGGTCAATCCGTTGCCGCCGGCGCCCGCGTGCGGATTGCTGCCGCGACGCGCGTGGCTCGATGTCGTGCGTTGGGGCGATGATGCGCGGTTGGCCTCGACCCGGCGCGCATTGCCCGACGCCGATGCGGCGACGGCGCTGCATGCCTGGCGTCGCTGGCGCAACGAAAGCGGCCGCGTGCTGCGCGAGGCCTACGACGGGATCGAGGTGCCACGCCCCGCATGCCCGGTGCTGTGTGTCGGGTCGCGAGACGATGACGACGTGCCGCCGGCCGTGGTGCGGGCACTGGCGGCGGACTGGCAGGCGGAACTGCTGGCATCGCCTGCATCCAGTCATGTGGGGCCGCTGCTCGGACGCGCGGCCGCGGCCACCGCGTTGCAGGTGCGGGACTGGATCGGGCGGGCGCTGCGCTGGGGCGGGCCGGATTCGCGAGCTGCGGCTTGCAGAGACGGCGATCGGGAAGGCCGCGCGCACGTGGGCTGACGCTGTGCAACCCGTGCGGTGCAACCCGTCGCGCAGTGTCGGGCCGATGTGCAGGCGGCCGCGCAGCCGTGTCCCAGCGGACGGCGCAATGCCGCCCCGGGCGCGGTTTGCCCGCCGC
>JAFAFY010000152.1 GCA_023423235.1 Pseudomonadota bacterium | reverse complement strand
GTCCTGGATCGGCGCGTCCTTGGTCTGGCACATGCGCCAGATGTCGCCGGCCTCGACCCGGTGCTCGAACACCACCGTGCCGGCATCGTCGGTGACCCGCACGGTGCCGTCGCGCGGAATCTGGAAGGTCTTGTCGTGCGAGCCGTATTCCTCGGCCTTCTGCGCCATCAGGCCCACGTTCGGCACGCTGCCCATGGTCGCCGGGTCGAACGCGCCGTGCGCCTTGCAGTCCTCGATCACCGCCTGGTAGACGCCGGCGTAGCTGCGGTCGGGGATCACCGCCTTGGCATCCTGCAGCGCGCCGTCGCTGTTCCACATGCCGCCGGAGTCGCGGATAATCGCCGGCATCGACGCATCCACGATCACGTCCGAGGGCACGTGCAGGTTGGTGATGCCCTTGTCGGAATTGACCATCGCAAGCTTGGGGCGACGTGCGTAGAGCGCGTCGATGTCGGCGCGGATCGCGTCCTGCGTGGCCTGCGGCAGCGCCGGGATGCGCGCGTACAGGTCGCCGATGCCGTTGTTGGGATTGAAGCCGACCTCGGCCAGGGCATCGGCATGCTTGTCCAGCACGTCGCGGTAGAACTCGCCGACCACCACGCCGAACATGATCGGGTCCGACACCTTCATCATCGTCGCCTTGAGGTGCAGCGAGAACAGCACGTCCAGCGCCTGCGCGTCGCGGATCTGCGCATCGATGAATGCCGCCAGCGCCTTGCGCGACAGCACCGCCGCATCGACGATCTCGCCGGCCTGCACCTTGACCGGCGCGCGCAGCGCCGTCGTGGCGCCGTCATCGCCGACCAGCTCGATCTTCAGCGATCCCGCCGCGGCCATCGTCGCCGACTGCTCGCTGCCGTAGAAATCGCCGTCGTCCATGTGCGCGACGTGCGACTTCGAATCGGCGGCCCACTTGCCCATGCGGTGCGGGTGCTTGCGTGCGTAGTTCTTCACCGACAGCGGCGCGCGGCGGTCGGAATTGCCCTCGCGCAGCACCGGATTGACCGCGCTGCCCAGCACCTTGCCGTAGCGCGCGCGGATGTCGCGCTCGCTGTCGTCCTTCGGCTCGTCGGGATAGGCCGGCAGGTCGTAGCCCTGGCCCTGCAGTTCCGCGATCGCCGCCTTGAGCTGCGGCACCGACGCGCTGATGTTGGGCAGCTTGATGATGTTGGCCTCCGGCCGCGTCGCCAGCGTGCCGAGTTCGGCCAGGTCGTCGCCGACCTTCTGCGCCTCGGCCAGGCGCTCGGGGAACTGCGCCAGGATGCGCGCGGCCAGCGAGATGTCGCGCGTCTCCACCGCAATGCCGGCCGGCCGCGCGAACGCCTCGACGATCGGCAGCAGCGACTGCGTCGCCAGGAACGGCGCTTCGTCGGTCAGGGTGTAGATGATCTTGGGGGTGTCGGACATGGGGCGTCGCGTTCCTTGAAGGGCAGGGAGATGCGCGAGGCGCCACGGTTCGTGTCGACAGGTCGTGGCGGTGGGCATGAAAGCAAGCCCGACGCGCAATCCAGCTATTGTCGCGGTTTGCATTGGAGCGGGCAAAGCGTCGATGCGTGCGCTGGCGTATGGATCGGGCACGGCGCGCCTCAACTCGCGTGCATCCGCTTGATCGGGTCTGCGCGCCTGGATCAGCGCGAATCGGGTCGTGGCGTGGCGCTTCGGTAGCCGTTGCAGACGAAGCGGTATGTGCCCCCACCAACTGGCGATGGCGACAGGGCGCGGCATGCAGACGCTTCTCCAGTCGCGCGCTTGTCCCGGACATCGCTGGAGCCGCCGCTGTCGTCGAGGCTGTTGCGCCACTCGCGCGAATAATCGAGAAAAAAAGGGCGCGATTCGCATCGCGCCCTTTCCCGGTCGCCCGCTCCCTGCGGAGACGGGCGTATCCGGTGTGCTTACTTGACCTCGAAATCGACCTTGCGGGCGCTGGTGCCGTCCAGGGCGATGTCGACGCTGTACTTGCCGGCCGGCAGGCCGCCCGGCTGGCTGATCTGGAAGTTGGTGGTGCCCGGGCCGGTGAAGTTGATCGCGGTGGTTTCCTCGTGGACGGTCTGGCCGTCCTGGAAGGTCCACTTGGCGTGCAGGTTGCCGGCCACCGGCGCGGTGCCGGCGGCGTTGGTGCTGACCGAGGCGATGATGGTGTCGTTGGGCGCGAAGGTGGTGGTCGGGGTGCTGATCTTCTGGTCGGCGCCGACGTTGGTGCCCAGGTCGACGGAGACCACCGAGACCTTGGCGGCCTCGGTGCCCGGCAGCGGGGCCGCAGGCGCGGTGGCGGCCGGCGGGGTGGCGGCCGGCGGTGCGACGGCGGGTTCGTCCTTCTTGCAGCCGACGAGGGCGACGCCGCCGATCAGCGCGACGGCCAGCAGGTTGCGGGTAGAGGTATGCATGGTGATGTCCTTTGCGTGGAGGTCAGGCGTTGTCGGTATCGGTGTCGTTGCCGGCGCCGGGAATGCGCAGCACCTGGCCGGGCTTGATGACGTCGGGGTTGTCGAGCTGGTCGCGGTTGGCGTCGAAGATCTCGCGCCAGCGGTTGGGCGTGCCGTAGTACTGCTTGGAGATCTTCGAGAGGTTCTCGTTCTTCTCCACGGTATGGCTGCGCTCGGTGATGACTTCCTCGGTGGAGGTCACCTTCGACTGCACGTTGCTGAAGTCGGCCTTGGGCGCGGCCACTTCCTCGGTGGTGCTGACGCCGCCCTGCACCTTGGAAAAATCGGGTTTGTTGTCATTGCTCATGATCAGGCTCCTTCCCAGTCGACTGGGGCCGGTGGCTAGCGTGGCAGCAGGGTTGTGGAGAGCGCATCATGCTGCCGGGCGTGGAACAGCGCGCATTCATTTTAGAGTCTGCCTGCCTGCACGCGGGTGCGGGATGGTCAGCGGATCGCGAACTCGCGGGTCTCGACCACGGTGCCGTCGAGCGAGATCTCGACCTTGTACTCGCCGGTCGGCCAGCCCTCGGGATGGTGGATGTCGAAGGCCAGCACCTGCGGGCCGGCGGCCACTTCGGCGTCGGTGCTGCGCACCAGGCGGTCGCCGCCGTAGGTCCAGCGGGCGTTGAGCTGGGCGGCGCTCTCGCCGTCGGTGGTGACCGAGGCGTAGATGGTGTCGGCGGTGCCGAACTCGGAGGCGGGCGTGGTGACGCGGTTGTCGGTGCCGATCTCGTTGCCCAGCTCGACGCCGGTCACCACCGCAGGCGCGGGCGGTGCGGGGGCCGGCTCCGGTGCGGGTTCGGGCGCGGCCGGCGGGGCGACCGGCGCGGGCGTGTCCTGCTTGCAGCCGGAGACGGCGAGTGCGCCCAGCAGGGCGAGTGCGAGGATGCGGGGACTGGCTGACGGCATGGGGCCTCCGGATGTGGGATGTGGATGCGGGACGACCCACGGACCTGCCTGGGTGGCGGCCGCGGTCGCGTCGCGCGCAGCGTCCCATGCCCCCTGTTAAGAATCCATTTCAGGCCGCCCGGATGGTCCGCCGCGGCGATCCCGGTCCCAGACTCATTGCCGCAGGTCGCGCCCGGCCGCGGGCGCCGGGGTGCCCGGCAGCGCGCGCCAGGGATTGATGTCCAGCCCGCCGCGGCGGGTGTAGCGCGCCTCGACCGACAGCGCATCGGGCCGGCAGCGTGCCAGCAGGTCGACGAAGATGCGCTCCACGCATTGCTCGTGGAAGCCGGCGTGGTCGCGGAACGACACCAGGTAGCGCAGCAGGCTGGCGTGGTCGATCCGCGGGCCGCGGTAGGCGATGGTCACGCCGGCCCAGTCGGGCTGGCCGGTGACCGGGCAGTTGGACTTGAGCAGCGCCGAATGCAGGCGCTCGTCGGCAATCGTGCCGGCATCGGCCTGCAGCAGCGCGGCGTCGGGCGGGCCGTAGCGGGTGATGTCGATGTCGAGTGCATCGATCGACAACGCATCGTTGGCGGCGTTGCCGGCGGCGTTGTCGATGGGCGGCAGGCCGGACGTCACCGCGACCGCGGCGCCGGCCGCTTCGGACAGGTCGGCGGCGATCCGCGCACGCACGGCATCCGCGCTGTCGAAGCGGCTGTGGTTGAGCGAGTTGAGGTAGAGCTTGAGCGACTTGGATTCCACCAGGTTCGGCGATCCGGCCGGCACCGTGATCGTCGCGGTCGCGGCCACCGGCTTGCCGCGCGGGTCCAGCCAGCTCAGCTCGTAGGCATGCCAGCGGTCGAGGCCGATGAAGGGCAGGGTATCGCCGCCGATGCCGATTTCGCCGCGGCCGGCGGCGCGCGGAATCGGAAACAGCAGGCCGGGGTCGTAATGGCGCGGGTAGGCGACCT
>JAFAFY010000143.1 GCA_023423235.1 Pseudomonadota bacterium | reverse complement strand
CGCGAGGTGTTCGCCATCCCGGGCTCGATCCACAACCCCAAGGCGCGCGGCTGCCACCGGCTGCTGCGCGACGGCGCGATGCTGGTGGAGAGCGCGGACGAGGTGATCGCCGCGCTGGCGCCGATGGCCGCGACCCTGGCCGACACCTTGCGCCAGCGGCTGCGCGCCCCCATCCAGGTCCCGGAGACGGCGACCGGCACCGCAGTTCCGGGCCAGGCGAGCAAGCGCGCGGCGCCCGCGCCGGCCGCTTCCGCCCAACCTGAATACGATGCCGCGCGCGTTCCCGCCCCCGACGCCGACTACAACCGCTTGTGGCTGGCACTCGGCCATGACCCAAGCGGTATGGATGAACTGGTCGAGCGCAGCGGATTGACGGTTGCCCATGCGTCGGCCATGCTGCTGACCATGGAGCTGGAGGGACGCGTCACCGTCGCACACGGTCGGTATTGCCGAAAGTCCTGACACTACGCGCCCAAGGGCGCAGGCCGGGGGAAATGAAAGAAAGCATCCTGGATGTCCTGCTCTACCTGTTCGAGCACTACTTCACCGAGGACGCGGACCTGGTCCGCGACCGCGAATCGCTGCAGAGCGGCCTGCTCCAAGCCGGTTTCAGCCCGGCCGAGGTCAGCAAGGCCTTCGACTGGCTGGACGCACTGGCCGACCAGCGCCCATTGGCCTCGGTCGTCCGCGCCAATGGCCCGACCCGGGTCTACTACGGCCCCGAACTGGACCGGCTGGATGTCGAATGCCGGGGCTTCCTGCTGTTCCTCGAACAGCACGGTGTGCTCGACGCCGACCAGCGCGAACTGGTGCTCGACCGCGTGCTGGCGCTGGACCAGGACGAACTCGACCTCGACGACCTGAAGTGGGTCGTGCTGATGGTGCTGTTCAACCAGCCCGGCAGCGAAGCGGCCTACGCCTGGATGGAAACCCAGATGTTCGTCGACGAACCCGAACCGGTGCACTGACGCGCCGCGTCTGGCGGCCGCCTGCAACCACCGGCCTGACGTCCGCGCGGCATCCACGCGATGTCCATGAGGCGCCTCGCGCAAGCCGCAATCGGCAACCGCGCGGCGCCTCGCCAGCCCGGATTTCCCCGCAACCTTCCTGGATCCGCGTGCCTGTGCCGCGGATTTTTTCTTGCTCCGAAGGTCGCTGGCTTGGGAGCACGCGCGCGCTCCGCTACGATGGCGCCGGGGCATTGCCTGAACAGTGCGGTTGTCCGCGATCGAAAGCGCGGACCCGGCAGAGGCTTGCGTGTCCTGTCCGACAGACCCTGGAGCACGCGATGCACGACTGGTACTACCTCGATTCCGCCCGCAACCGCCACGGCCCGGTCCCCGGCGACGACCTGGTGCGCCTGTTGCAGGCAGGTGCGCTGCATGCCCAGACCCCGGTCTGGCGCGAGGGCCTGGGCGACTGGCAACCGCTCTCGGCGGTGCTGCCGTCGCTCGGTGTCGCGGTGCCGCCGCCGTTGCCGTCCGCGTATCCCTACGTCGCGCCCGCCCCACGCGGCCGCGGACCCGGCTGCTGGATCGCCCTGGCGGTCGTCGCGTTGTTCGGCCTCGTGGTCCTGGCTTTCCTCGCCGCGATCGCGATTCCCGCCTACCAGGACTACACCAAGCGCTCGCGGGTGGTCGAAGCCGCAGTTTCGGCTGCGCCGCTGCGGGCGGAGATCGCCGGCCATCTCGCCGACACCGGCGCCTGTCCGGACAAGGGCACGCCGGCACTCGTCGACGCCGCCGCGGTCGCGAGCGCCTCGCCGCGCGTGGCTGGCGTGCAGATCCACCGCGGCGCCAACTGCGGGTTCGGCCTGGTGCTGCGCGACATGGGCGATGCGCGCCTGGACGGCGCGACGCTGGACTACGCCTTCGATGCCGACACCGGTGGTTGGCAGTGCAGCGCCAGCTTCGACGCGCGCTACCTGCCCAGCGACTGCCGCCACTGACCCCGAACGCGGCCCCGGCGATGCGTGGGGCCACCCTGAAACGACAAGGATGCTCCGATGACCGATTGGTACTACGCCGACACCAGCAACACCCGCCAGGGCCCGGTGGCCGTCGCCGAACTGTTGCGGCTGCGGCAGGTTGGCCGTGTCGGCGACGACACCCTGCTGTGGCGCGACGGGCTGGCCGAATGGCTGCCCTGGCGCAGCCTGCAGCACGAACTCGACCCGCGGGCGGATGAGGCGTTGCCGCCGTCTGCGGACAGCTGGACCCTGGCGGCGGTTGACACCCCGCCCGCCGCGGATGCCCCCGCGCTGCTGTCGACCGCGACCGGGCAGGTGGCCACCGAGGACAGCGGCTGGCGGCCACTGACCGAGTCCGCGGCCACCGATGGCGCCGCAACCTCGCCCTATGCCCCGCCGGCGGCGCCGGTGGCGCGCACGGCCGAGGTCGTGCATGGCGGCGAGATCGTCTACGCCGGTTTCTGGAAACGCGTTGCCGCCTACATGATCGACGGCCTGGTCACCGGGTTCGCCGGCATGATCATCGGCGGCCTGGTCGGCGGCATCATCGGCGGCATCGCCGGCGCCAGCGGTGCGTTCGATGCCGGGGCGCTGCTGGCCATCCAGCTGATCGCCAACCTGCTGTCGATCCTGATCAGCGCGGCCTACTACGCCGGCTTCCATGCCTCCTCGATGCAGGCCACGCTGGGCAAGATGGCGGTCGGGATCAA
>JAFAFY010000047.1 GCA_023423235.1 Pseudomonadota bacterium | reverse complement strand
TCATTTACCAACTTATGGAGTCAGGGCGGCTTCTTCCCAAATGGTTTTGAAGGCTTATTCTTCATGCTGGCTTTCTTGATGTTCGCCTTCGGTGGTATTGAACTGATTGGTATGGCGGCAGCGGAAGCTGAAAATCCAAAAGAAACTATTCCTAAAGCGATTAACCAAGTTGTTTTTCGTATTTTGATTTTCTACGTGGGTTCTTTGACTATTCTATTATCACTTGTGCCATGGAATCAGCTTGAACTAGGTGGTTTAGACAAAAGTCCATTTGTGATGATCTTTAGCCAACTGGGTATTGATTGGGCTGCACATTTACTTAACTTCATTATTTTAACTGCAGCACTGTCTGTTTATAACAGCGGTATGTATGCCAATAGCCGTATGCTTTACAGCTTGGCGAAGCAAGGTAATGCTCCAAAAGTTTTCGCTAAAACCAACAAAAGTGGCGTGCCAATTCCAGCGGTATTACTTTCTGCAGTCCTGATTTTCGGTTGCGTACTCTTAAACTACTTCGTACCTGAAGATGCGCTTGGTCACTTAATGTATGTGGTGGTTGGTGCACTTGTCCTTAACTGGGCGATGATTACCATGACTCACTTACAGTTCCGTCGTGCAAAACGTATTTTGAATTTTACAACGTCTTATCCTGCACTTTGGGCACCAGTCAGCAACTACATCGTTCTGATCTTTATTGCTTTAGTTCTCTTTATTATGTGGACTCAGGGCTTTATGGAATCTGTTCTAATGATCCCTGTTTGGATTACAGTCATGTTATTAATGTTTAACTATCTTAATCCTAAAGATTTGAGCGACATTGACCCCAATGAAGTTCATAAAGACTAAGTAATTTAAAAAGTTATTGTTTCGGCAATAACTTTTTTTTTAGCTAAAATAGGAGTACATTAGCCTCCGTCTTGCGCTCTTAGCTTAACTGGATAGAGCAGTTGCCTCCTAAGCGACCGACGTGGGTTCGAGTCCCGCAGAGCGCACAATTTCTGAGATATCCCTCCTCCCTGTATTTGTAATCCCCCATATACCAATAAATATAAAGAAAGAACCTTTCACACTAAAAACCCATCAATTACAGTTTTTAACTTAATTATTGTTTTTACAAAGATTACTGTTCAAAGACTATTTTTAAGAACAGTTAAATAGCGCTTTAAAATGTGCTAACCACCTACCTCTCAATGCAAAAAACGACACATAGTATGGTCCATAAGGCCAAAAAATCAATTTATGACTGCTCATATCAAAATTTTTTCAATTTTTTTCTAGGTTTAGAAAATAATGCGCTAAATGAAAATATTAAATAATAATCAAAATGTTATATATACTAATTAGTACTTTTACTCTAAAAATAGCAACTTTTAGCCATATTTTTCAATCTAGAGCATTTACTCTTATTTTAATTGTGCTATTTTTGTCACATGGCGTAACAAATAGGCTAAAACCAAAAAAGTTACGCATAACGAATATTTGCAGTATCCCAAAAAAACTAACAAGTTTGATTCGTATCTCAAGGAAAGACGAAGAATGAAATTAAAAACTTTAACTACAGCGATGATTCTTGCAACTGTACCAATGACAGGTGCATTTGCTGCAGCTTTAGACCGTTCAGGTCAGTCTATTTCTGCTTTCTTACAACCAGGGAATTATTTTGAAGCTGGGATTTCTGTTTTAGATCCAACAGTAGAAGGTAAAGCTAAAGCTGCATATGGTGGCGGAAATCTATCTGATATGGCCGGGGATTATTATTTCCCAACAGCAGCAATTAAAGTTCAGCCTACGAAAAATTTCTCATTCGGTTTGCTTTATGACCAACCTTTTGGCGCTGACGCTGCATATTCAACAAACGACCCATTGGTAGGTGCTGGAACAGGCTTATTTCATTTAAATGGTGAAAATACTGAAGTTGAAGTAACAACACAAAACCTTTCTTTTATTGTTGGCTACCAGCCTGTTGAAAGTATCAATATTTACGGTGGCGCAGTTTATCAAACTGTGAAAGGTGATGTCCAACTACGCGGCGCAGCTTATGGTTCTGCAGATGGATTGGGTAAATATAATGCAACAATGAAGGAAGATTCAGCAGTGGGTTGGTTAGCAGGCTTTGCTTATCAAATTCCAGAAATTGCTTTAAAAGCATCTGTAACATATCGCTCTGAAATTGAACATGAAGCATCTACTCGAGAGTATGGCCAAAGTAACGTAATGGCATTAGTTACAAGTAATCCTGCAAATGCAATTTTCGATGAAAATACAACAACAAACATTACTACACCTCAATCAGTAAACCTTGATTTCCAAACTGGCATCATGGCTGATACAGTTGCATTTGCAAATGTCCGCTGGGTAAATTGGAAAGATTTTAGCATCCGCCCAGAAAAATTTGATCAAATTGGCCAAACTTTAGGCGCAATAGGTCAAACGCCAGACAACCCAAATGGCTTTGATTTAGTGGCTTATACTGATGACCAAATTTCAGCAACTGTAGGTGTTGGCCGTAAGTTTAGTGAACAATGGGCTGGTAATGTATCTGTAGGTTATGACACAGGTGCGGGTAATCCTGTTTCTACGCTTGGCCCAACTGAAGGCTATTGGAACGTTGGCCTAGGTCTACAGTTTAGCCCTGCTCCAAATTACTTTATCGCTGGTGGTGTCAAATACTTCATGCTAGGTGATGCTGATGCACAACCTGCGTCAATGTTTGGTACTAACAATTCAATTGCATCATTTGAAGACAATGATGCATGGGCATACGGTTTAAAAATCGGTTACCGCTTCTAATTTAAATATGATTCGGGCCATAGTTCGCTATGGCCCTAACTTTTTATTCTTTCCCTATCTTGTTTGATCAAACAATAAACATTTAAATTTA
>JAFAFY010000039.1 GCA_023423235.1 Pseudomonadota bacterium | reverse complement strand
GTCGTAGCCCCAGGGGCTGCGGCCTTCGTCGCGCGGCGGCACCACCGCGCGGAACGCGGGGTCGCCGAGCGGCGCCACGCCCGGCGCGGTTGCGTCGGCCCGACCGGGCACGGCAAAGGCGGCGGTCAGGCCGCCTGCCGCCAATCCGGCGTTGACCAAGAACCGTCGGCGGGTGGGCGCCAGCAGATCGGCCCAGGCCTGGTCGTCGTCGCTGTTGCGCAGGCAGCGGCCATGGCGGTCGACGACCTCCGGCGTGGGCGCGGCGGGGATGGCGATGCCGGGATGGTCGAGATCGTGGTCGTGCTGGCTCATGGTGGTGCTCCGGATGTCGGCAAGGAAGAAGGGACGGCCCGGCGGTCGCACGCCCGGGCGGCGGGCAAGACTCAGAAGCGGTAGCCCACGCGCGCGTACCAGTAGCCGCCGAGCAGGCCGACCGGCCCGGAGTTGTCGTAGGCCCAGGGGTACTGCGCGATCGAGTTGGCGCTGCGGTAGGCGTCGGGGATGTGGCGCGGGTAGCGGTCGAAGACGTTGTCGGCGCCCACGTCCAGGCGCAACCCGCCGGCGAACTCGTAGCCGGCGCTGACGTCCGTCAACCAGGTATCGGGCACGTCGTAGAGCAGGCCGTTGCCGCTACGGCGGAGTTTGCCGATGTGCTTGACGCGCACCCCGGCGTGCCAGCCGCCGGACTGCCAGTTGACGCCGAGGATCTCCTTGCGCCGCGGCGCGCGCTCGGTCAGCGCCAGTTGCGCGCTGGCGTTGAGCAGGTCGATGTGCGGCAGTTGCTGCAGTTCGCCCGGCAGTTCGGCGACGCGGGTGAGTTCGGTCTTGTTGTAGTTGGCCGCCAGCGTCCAGCGGAAACGGCCCAGGCGCTCGGTCTCGGTGGTGGCCTCGAAGGTCAGGTCGACGCCGCGGGTCCGGGTATCGCCCGCGTTGTTGAAGTAGCGCACATAGAAGATCTCGGCATCGGGCTGGAGGCCGGCGCCAGCGATCAGGCCGTCGATGATCGCGACCTGGGCGGGCGTGAGCGCACGTCCGTTGGCGTCCACGGGGTTGGCCGGATCGCTCTTGTCGTAGCCGATCTGCGGCGACAGCGCGATGCGGCCCTCGACCTCGATCTGGTAGACATCGACGGCCAGATTGAGCCCGCGCGCCGGTGCCCAGTTGAAGCCGAGGCTGCGGTTGTCGGACTTCTCCGGCTGCAACGCCACGCCGCCCAGCGCCAGCGCTTCGGGCGTGCCGGCCGGCGCCAGGCGGTTGATCGTGCCGACGCTGTCGAACGTGCCGGAGAACGACTGGGTCACCAGCGCCGGCGCATGGAAGCCGTTGTTGAGGCTGGCGCGCAGGCCGAAGCGGTCGGTGACGTCGAAGCGGGTACTCAGGCGCCCGGTGGTGACCGAGCCGAAGTCCGAGTGGCGCTCGTGGCGGCCGGCGAGGTCGAGGAACCAGCGCGCGGTCACCCGCGCCGAGGCGCCGGCGTAGACCGCGGTACTGTTGCGGTCGGTGCGCAGCGCATCGGCCGGCAGGTAGCCGGAAATCGCGTTGGAGCCACGCCCGAACCAGGCGTCGGGTTCACCGGCCTTGAGCTGGAACTTCTGTTCCAGGTACTCCAGCCCGGCGGCGAACTCGATCGGGCCATCAAACAACGTGTTCTCGAAGCCGCGGCGCAGATCGAGGTTGCTCACGCCCTGGGAATAGACGTGCGAGCCGGTGTAGAAGTCGGTCGTGCCCCCGGGATAGGTCAGGCTGTAGTTGGCGGAATTGCTGACATGGACATCCACGTCGTCCTTGCCGTAGCCGGTACTCAGGTCCCAGTCCCACGCACCCAGCTGGCCCTTCAGACCGAGCGTCAGCTCGAAATCGGTCTCGTCGGTTTCCTCCCACGGCGTGAAGCCGTCGGGATAGACCGCCAGCAACCCGGGATTGTTGACGAACAGCGTGTTGGCCGGCCGCAGGTTCTGCGGCGAGGCGGCATCGCGCTGCGACCAGGTGCCGAAACCGTACAGCGTCAGCGATCCCAGCGGCACGCTGGCATTGGCCGCGAAGGCGTTGGTGCGGTACTCCGGCACCCCGCTGTTGATCCAAGGCCGCAGCGGCCGGCTGGCCTCGGCCGGATTGGGCGAGGCGCCCGCGGGCAGCGTGTTGCGCGGTCCCAGCGGCACCAGCGCACCGCTGGCGTTGTCGATCGCGGGATACAGCAGGTAGCCCGGGTTCAGCGGCGCGTTGCGGATCGCCAGCGACTGCCTGGTGTGCTCGGCCGAGAGTTGCAGCGCGCCCCCGGCGCCCAGCGGCAGCCCGACCGAGGCCCGCAGCTTGTCGACCTCGCCGTCGCCCTTGTAGGACTGGCCGTGTTCGATCGACACCTCGCCGCCGGAGGGCTCCGACTTGAGGATGATGTTGATGACCCCGGCGATCGCGTCCGACCCGTACAGCGCCGAGGCGCCGTCGCGCAGCACCTCGACCCGCTCGATTGCCGAGACCGGGATCATCCCCAGGTCGACCCACACCGAACCGGAGAAGCCGTCATCCTGGGTCACGGCGGTGGTGTGACGACGCTTGCCGTTGACCAGCACCAGGGTGTAGCCGGGGTCGAGATTGCGCAGCTGTGCGCCGCGCACGATGCTGCCGAGGTCGGGCTGGATGTTGGCCGGCACGTTGAACGAGGGCAGCAGGTTCTGCAGCGCCTCCAGCAGGTTGGCCTTGCCGGTGGCATTGAGCTCTTCCGCGCCCAGCACGTCGATCGGGGTCGCACTGTTCTGCACCGTGCGCCCACTGGCGCGGGTGCCGGTGACCAGCACGGTATCCAGCGTGGAGGCGGTGCGTCCGCCATCGCCATCGGTACCGGGAGTGGCGACGGGCGCGGCCTGCGCGGTGGCCGCGGTGGCGGCCAGCATCGCAATCGTGACGGACAGCGCGCGACGGCGCAGACGGCCGCGAGACGCGGCGTGCAGTGGGGTGGGCATGCGGGTGGGGGTCCTGCCTGGTGGGGTGGGGATGACGGCATCGGCGTCCTCCCCGGCCCGATGCGTCACGTGGTGATGACTCTAGGCACCAGGCAATCCATCCGTCTATGCGGATGGATGTGTTTTGTTATGCTGATTCGGGACCACGACATGCCCAAACCGCATGTCGGAAACGTCGGCGCGCCAGCGAGATGCCCCTTGCCCGGCGCACCCGGATATGCCTGTCGAAGGCCTTGCGGCGGGCTTGACAGGCGCCAAACCCATTCATGTCGGGCCTGCTGCCAATCCACCAGATTTAGCGTTGACGCCACCCCCCGACCCCACTATCTTGGGCCGGTCGGTTCCGCGGGCCCCAAGGGTCCAGCGGATTAAAACGGGAAGACGGTGACGCCCTCGCGGCCAATCCGGCACTGCCCCGCAGCGGTGATCGGAGTGCGCCAGCGCCCCGGGAGTCCGAAGCCCTGCCGACAACCGCGCGAAGCACGACGCGCGGTGCCGGCTGCAGGACCTCCGGGGGGAGCGGGTCGGTGAAGCGGGACCACGGTCACATGCTCCGGCATGCGGGTCGCGGCTTCTGCGACACCGGTTTTCCATTCTGCCCCGGCCCCTCGGCCTCCGGACCCTGCGTGGGCAGGCCGGCTGTGTGCGCCACGCATGGAGGACGAATGACCAGCCAAGACACCCTCGCGACCGCACCGGCGGCCATTCCCACCGGCCAGTCGGGCGATCCAGGTCCCGCCACCGTCCCCGCCACGCCGGCCGCCACCGCAGCCGCGCCCCTTTCCGACCCGGACGACGCCATCCCGTCGCCCCCACAAGCCAGTGCAATGCCGACCACGACAGCCCCCGACACCAGCGACGTCTCCACCTGGATCACCAAGGAAGCCGGCAACCGCCGCATCCCCTTCGATCGCGCGCGCCTGGAGCGCAGCATCGACCGCGTGCATGCCGAGTTCCCGCAACTGGAGATCGCCGAGTACAAGCGCAGCGTGCTGGGCTTCGTCGAGCGCAAGGACGCGGTCAACGCCGACGACCTGGTCGACCACCTGATCCGCGAGGCCGAGGCCCGGGTCGATGTCACCGCGCCCGACTGGGAACACTTCGCCGCCCGCCTGTACCTGCACCGCCTGTACAAGCGCGCCAGCCGCAACCGCTTCTACGACGCCGAGCAGAAGTACGGCTCCTACGTCGGCCTGCAGGAATCGCTGGCCGACCGCAACGTGTATTCCAACGACATCCTCAAGAGCTACTCCAAGGAGGAGCTCATCGAGGCCGGGAAGATGATCGACCCGGAATGCGACAAGCTCTTCGCCTACAACGGCCTGTACCTGCTGGCCACGCGCTACCTGGCCACCGACACCTCGCGCGCGGTCTACGAACTGCCGCAGGAGCGCTGGCTGACCATCGCCCTGTACCTGATGCAGCACGAGGGCGGCAACGGCAAGGGCGGCCGCGAGCGCCGCATGCAGCTGGTCGGCGAGGCCTACTGGGCGCTGTCGAACCTGTACATGACCGTCGCCACGCCCACCCTGCAGAACGCCGGCAAGGTCGGCGGCCAGCTGTCGTCGTGCTTCATCGACACCGTCGACGATTCGCTGCAGGGCATCTACGACTCCAACACCGACATCGCCCGCGTCTCCAAGGGCGGCGGCGGCGTCGGCGCCTACCTCGGCTACGTGCGCTCCTCGGGCTCGTCGATCCGCGGCGTGCCCAATTCCTCCGGCGGCGTGGTGCCGTGGATCAAGCAGCTCAACAATACCGCGGTCTCGGTGGACCAACTGGGCCAGCGCAAGGGCGCGGTCGCGGTCTACCTGGACGTGTGGCACCGCGACATCGAGGCCTTCCTGGACCTGCGCCTGAACAACGGCGACCAGCGCCTGCGCGCGCACGACGTGTTCACCTCGGTGTGCATCCCCGACATCTTCATGGAGGCCGTCGAGCGCCGCGGCGACTGGTACCTGTTCGACCCGCACGAGGTCCACCGCATCAAGGGCTGGTACCTGCAGGATTTCTTCGACGAGAAGAAGGGCGACCCCAACGGCAGCTTCCGCAGGAAGTACGAGGAAGTCGTGAGCGATGAGCGCATCTCGCGCAAGACCATCAAGGCCATCGACATCTTCAAGCGGATCATGGTCAGCCAGCTGGAGACCGGCAACCCGTTCATGTTCTACCGCGACGAGGTCAACCGGAAGAACCCCAACAAGCACGCCGGCCGCATCTATTCCTCCAACCTGTGCACCGAGATCCTGCAGAACATGAGCCCGACCCGGCTGATGCAGGAAATCATCTCCGGCAACCAGATCGTCACCACCAAGCAGGCGGGCGACTTCGTCGTCTGCAACCTGTCCTCGGTGAACCTGGGCCGCGCGGTGGTGCCGCAGGAAGGCCAGGGCGATCTGATCACCGACGTGCTGGAGCGGCTGATCCCGATCCAGGTGCGCATGCTCGACAACGTCATCGACCTCAACGCGCTGCCGGTGCCGCAGGCCACCATCACCAACCAGAAGTACCGGGCGATCGGCCTGGGCACCTTCGGCTGGCATCACCTGCTGGCACAGAAGGGCATCCACTGGAACTCCAGGGAAGCCGAGGACTACAGCGACGCCCTGTATGAGCGCATCAACTACCTGACCGTGCAGGCCAGCATGCAGCTGGCCAAGGAAAAGGGCACCTACAGCGCGTTCCAGGGCAGCGACTGGCACAACGGCGAGTACTTCCGCATGCGCGACTACAACAGCCCGCAGTGGCTGGAACTGGCCGCCCAGGTCGGCGTCAACGGCGTGCGCAACGGCTGGCTGATGGCGGTCGCGCCGAACATGTCGACCGCGCAGATCGCCGGCTCCACCGCCTCGATCGACCCGATCTACTCCGCGTTCTACTACGAGGAGAAGAAGGACTTCCGCCGCCCGGTGGCCGCGCCCGGCCTCAACCTCGACACCTGGCCGTTCTACGAGAAGGGCGCCTACCACGTCGACCAGTTCGCCAGCGTGCGCCAGAACGCGCGCCGCCAGCGCCACGTCGACCAGGCGATCAGCTTCAACTACTACGTGCCCAGCACCATCCGCGCCTCCACCCTGCTGGAGCTGCACATGACCGCCTGGCGCGAAGGCCTGAAGACCACGTACTACGTGCGCTCCAACGACATCGACATCGCCGAGTGCGAATGGTGTAGCAGCTAAAGCGCATTCGCGCTTTCGCTTCCACGGTTTGCGCTGCAAACCGCGGACCCTGCTTCATCAGCGTCCACACCCCCGCGCCTTCGGCGCGCCCCCCTGACTCAGGGGGGCTTTCCTCCAGATGATTCGTCGCGTCGCCGTCTCAGTGCTGCGTGTACGCGACGGCACGAAACACGAGACTTACGCACATGGCCACCACCTCCACGCCGCTCGACCGCATCAAGATCCTCGAGCCGCGCCACCCCAACCGCTCGACCGGCATCATCAACGGCACCACCTCGGGCATCCTCAACTGGAACGACATTCCGTATCCGTCGTTCTACCGCGCCTACAAGGAACTCTCGACCAACTTCTGGATTCCGGACGAGGTCGACATGAAGGGCGACGCCAAGCAGTACGGCGAGCTCTCGGCGCGCGAGAAGAACGCCTACGACTCGATCATCGGCCTGCTGGCCACGCTGGATTCGCCGCAGACGCGCTTCATCTACAACGTCGCCGAATACATCACCGACCCGGCCGCGCATGCCAATGCCGCGATCATCGGCCAGCAGGAAGTCATCCACAACGAGAGCTACAGCTATGTGCTGGCCTCGATCACCGACCTGCAGAACCAGAACCGCGTGTTCGAGATCGCCCGCACGCACCCGACCATCGTCGCCCGCAACGCCCCCATCATGGCGTCCTACGACGACTTCATGCGCGAGAAGACCGCCGAGACCCTGCTGCGCTCGCTGATCCAGTCCTCGATCCTGGAGGGCA
>JAFAFY010000032.1 GCA_023423235.1 Pseudomonadota bacterium | reverse complement strand
GAACTGGGCATGGAAACCGGCCCGCGGATTGCGCAGCGGCACCAGGCCGCAGACCCGGTCGCCCTCGCGGAAATCGCCCACGCCCGCGCCGGTCTCGACCACCGTGCCGGCGCCTTCGGAACCGGGCACGTGCGGCACCAGCAGCGGCTGGCCGCTGTGCGCGGCAAACGTGCCCTCGCGTTCGAGCACGTCCCAGCGGCCCACGCCCGCCGCCAGCACCCGCACCAGCAGCTGTCCGGGGCCGGGTCGCGGAATCGGCAGTTCGGTGGCCGCCAGCACCTCGCTGCCGCCGAAGCGGTGGAACGCCATCGCCAGCATGGTGTCGGTGTCCTGGTCTTCGTGCGGCTGCGCCGGCCCGGGGGCGTTGGCCAGCAGCGGGGCGGCAAGGGCGAGGGACATCGGCATCTCCTGGGGCGGCGTGCGGCTTGCACGGGATCGCCGGGCAGGGTAGAACCTCAACAATTATTGAGGTCAAGGGCGACGATGCGTATCCGTCACGATCCACACCCGCTGTCGGTGGGCGAAGTGGCCAGCCGCAGCGGGGTCGCGGTCTCGGCGCTGCACTTCTACGAGCGCGAAGGCCTGATCCACAGCGTGCGCAACGCCGGCAACCAGCGCCGCTATGCGCGCGACGTGCTGCGGCGGGTGGCGGTGGTCAAGGTCGCGCAGCGCGCGGGCATTCCGCTGGCGGCGATCCGCGAGGCGCTGGACACGCTGCCCGATGCGCGCACGCCGACCCAGGCCGACTGGACCCGGCTGTCGCGGCGCTGGCGCGGCGACCTGGATGCGCGCATCGCCCAGCTCACGCGATTGCGCGACCAGCTCGATGGCTGCATCGGCTGCGGCTGCCTGTCGCTGAAGGCCTGCCCCCTGCGCAATCCCGAGGACGAGGCCGGGCGCGAGGGGCCGGGAGCGCGTTACCTGGAAGTGGCCGGGTAGCGGTGTCTCAGGGGACGCCCGCGCCGCCGTCGGCAGCGTTTCCGCTGCGCCTGGAGCCGCGGACCGGCGGGGCCGCTGCGGCGGCGATGCGCGTGGCCAGGCTGTTGCCCATCGAGCGGCCGAAACGGCCGAGGTCGGTGATCGCAATGCCCGAATACCAGCCGTAGCCGTTGACTGCTGCCGCTGCGGTGGCCGCGCCGACGGCACCGGTGAACTTCTTCGTCCACGCATCCTCGACGTCCAGCGCGACCGCGTAGGGCAGCAGCAGGGCGTAACGCGCGGCGTCCAGCGCCGGTGCCTCGCCGCCGTGGGCCTGCATGCGCGGCTTTTCGGCCACGCTGAGATAGCGGCGCAGCCCTTCGATCTGGTCGAGCAGTTGCCGGCCTTCGGCGGTCGGCGCCTTGACCAGCACTGCGAACAGCACCAGCACAGGTAGCATCAGCGCGACCGCGGCCAGGGTCAGCGGCAGGCCGCCGCCGATGGCCGCCAGCACGATCGCGCTGGCGCCGAAGACCACGGCGATGCCCAGCACGATCAGCACGCTGGCGCCGTTGAGCCGGAACATCGCCGGCTGGCAGCGCCGACGCAGCGCCGCCTCGTGCGCCCGACGCGCCTCGCGCACGCGCTCGCCATCGCTGGCCTCCAGGGTGATCGCGTCCTGCGCGTCGGGCAGCAGCGCGGTCAGCAACGCGCGTTGCTCCATCGTCGGCAGGGTGTTGGCTCCGGCGCGGGTGCGCTGGATGTCCCAGCGCGTGGTCTTGCCCTCGCGCTCGCGGCGGATGTGCAGGTGATCATCGACCGCGCAGGCCAGAAGGTCGGCGGAGAAACAACGGTTGTCGTAGCCCATGCGCTTGACATAACGCAGCCCGGCTGGCGAGAAACCGGGGGGCGGGTCGTGGCGGACGACCACGGTGCCGGCCGCGGGATCACGGCCCAGCTTGCGCCAGCGCAGCACGCAGTAGCCCAGCAGCAGCAACAGCCCGGCCACGGCCACCAGCAGGCCGAGGTTGTCGCGCAGCAGCCAGACGAGCTGCTGCTGGCGCGTGGGCGGCGTCACCAGCCCCTTGGGGAAGGCGAGCACGACCGCCAGCCCCTCGTGCGGATGCAGCATGCGGGTCAGGGTCCAGCGCGCACTGCCGGTGGCCGAGAGCGCAACCCGGTAGTCGCGCCCCTGCGCGTCGGCCGGGCCGGTGTAGGCCTCGGCGTGCATGTCCTGCACCGGCACCGCAGCAGGTAGTTCGACGCGCACGCTGGCCCGCTCGACCGGCAACGCGCCATCGAACCCGATGGCGGTCCACTCCAGCACGTCGCGGTCGGCGAAGAAGCCAAGCTGCCGCGTGGTGCGGTAGCGCAGGGTGTAGACCGGCTCGGAGGGCAATGGCAGGAAGCGGTCGTCGCCGATCTCCACACGCACGCCGCCTGCGATGCGGCGCGTTCGCCAGGGTTCGCGGACGCCGTCGCGCAGCACTTCCAGGACTTCAAGTCCGGCCGCCACCGGCTGGCCGCTGCGGTCGCGATAGCGGGTGGGGATGTCGCGGTGGATGCCGCGATGGAGCGCACGGCCTTCGGCGCGCACCTGGATCCTCTCGGTGATGTCGAGCCGGCCATCGGCCAGCACGCGGATATCGATATCGTCGGCGAGGATGCGTTCTTCGGCGTGGAGGCCCGGCGCGGCCAGTGCGAGCAGCAGCGACAGCCACAGCCAAGGCAGCGCCCGCAGGCGTGGGCGGCAGCGGGCGAGGCTCATGGCAACGGCCCCACCGCGACCGCGTCGCGGCTGCCGTCGCCGGCCTGGAAGAAGCCGGCGGCGCGGATGCCCGTCGCCCGTGCCACCAGCAGGTCGGGAAACCGCTGCACGCCGTCGTTGAGGTCGCGGACCGCGCCGTTGTAGAAGCGCCGCGCATACTGCAGCTGTTGCTCGACATCCACCAGGTCGCGCTGCAGCTGCAGGAAATTCCCGCTGGCCTGCAGGTCGGGATAGGCCTCGCGCAGTGCCAGCAGCCGGTCGAGGGCCTGCGCGAGCGCGGTCTCCAGCGCACCGAGCGCGGTCGGATCCCGGGTCTGCAGCGCCTTGCTGCGCAGTTCGGTCACCAGCGCCAGGGTGGCCTGTTCATGGCGTGCGTAGCCCTGCACCGCTGCCACCAGCTGCGGTACCAGGTCATGGCGGCGGAGCAGTTGCACGTCGATGTCGGCCCACGCGGTGCGCACCTGGTTGCGCAGGCGCACCAGCCGGTTGAAGGCGTGGATCGCCCAGGCCAGCAACGCGACGACAACGCCCCCCGCGAGGACGAGCAGCGGCGTCATCGCGGACGATGCCTCGCGTCGGGGGCATCGTGGCGGGGCTGGGCGACAACGGCAGCAGGCATTGCGGATCTGCGGAAGTGGGGGCATTGAGCATACCCAAGTTGACCCTGTGGGTCGGGACTTGCCGCCAGACGTCGGCGGCGTACACTCGGTCCACTTCACATTTGCACTGCGAGGAACGTCACCAACATGAATACACTTCGTCTGGCTGTCTCGGCTGTCCTGCTTGCTTCCTGTGCCGCAGTCGCCGCCCAGCAACCCCAGCCGCAGCCCGCGCCGCAGCAGCCTGCGCAGGCCGCCGCGCAGCCAGAGCTCACCGCCGAGCAGCGCGAGCAGATCGCGCGCCAGGATGCGGAGATGAGCCAGGCCGCGCTGCGGGTGATGCAGATGATCGACGGCAACCAGATCGGCGAAGTCTGGGACGGCGCCTCGGAGGTGATGAAGCAGTCGGTGCCGCGCGAGGAATTCGTGCGCCAGATTTCCGCCGACCGCACCCGCCTGGGCGCGGCAACGCAGCGCAGCCAGCCGATCGTCAGCCGTTCGCAGTTCCCGGCCGGCGGCGAGGTGCCCGAGGGCATCTACATCAACATCGCCTCGCCCACCACGTTCGCCAACCAGCAGACGCCGGTGCGCGAGCTGGTGTCGTTCCGTTTCGACACCGACCGTACCTGGCGCGTGTCGGGCTACAGCGTGCGCTGAGCGCCTGCACCCGCATGCGGCACAACGGCGCCTGCGGGCGCCGTTGTTGTTTCCGGCCGACGGTGGCGGGCGCGGGCTGCGGACCGCGGCAGTGGGATCAGGCCTGCGGCGTGTCCGCGGCCACGGCAACGACCAGGATCTCGACGTCGCCCAGAACGACGCGCTGCCCAGCGCGGATCTTCGCGGTCTTGCGCAGTTCCACCGCGCCATCCACCCGCACCGCGCCACTTGCGACCAGCGCCTTGCCGGCGCCGCCGCTGTCGCACAGGCCCGCCAGCTTCAGCAGCTGGTTGAGTTCGACATGGTCGCGCTCGAGTTCGAAATCCACGGTCTGCATTGACGGAGCCTGCAAGGAGACGGCGGGCATTGTCGCATCCGCCCGGCGCGCGCCATCCGCCCGGCGGGGCACTGCGGCGCACCACGGTGTCGCGCGGTTCATGCGCCACGTCACGGCATGGCAACTGCGCTCCGGTAGCATGGTGCGGCGATGGCGCGCGCATGCGCCGCCGGCCCCCACCCCGCGATGGAAACCACATGCGTGCACTGACCGCCCCCGGACGCTGGCGCTGACCTTGCCCCGGCCGCAACTGCCCCACAACGAGAACGAGCGCCAGGCGATCCTCGATGCCTACCGCATCCTCGACACACCGCGCGAGGCCTCGTTCGACGACCTGGTGTCGATCGCCACCGCGGTATGCGACGTGCCGATCGCGATGGTCAGCCTGGTCGACCGCGACCGCCAATGGTTCAAGGCGTCGACCGGCCTGGACGTGACCGAGACCGCGCGCGACGTGTCGTTCTGCGCGCACGCGATCCTCGATCCCGGCAACACGATGGTGGTGCCGGACGCGCAGCTCGATGCGCGCTTCCGCGACAATCCGCTGGTGACGGCGGGGATCAAGGTGCGGTTCTATGCCGGCGCGCCGCTGCTGTCGGTCGAGGGCCAGCCGCTGGGCACCTTCTGCGTGGTCGACGACAAGCCGCGCGAACTCTCGCCGCTGCAGCGGCGGGCGCTGGAGGCGCTGTCGCGCCAGGCCTCGCGGCTGATGGAGATGCGCCGCATCACCCGGGAGCTGCACCTGCAACTGGAGGAACGCGGCTGGTACGAGCAGCAGTTGTTGCATTACCAGCAGGAACTCGAATCGCAGAACGCCGATCTTGCCCAGCAGTCCGCCACCGATCCGCTGACCGGGCTGGCCAACCGGCGCGCCTTCGCACGCACGCTCGACGACGCGATCGGCGCGGCCATCGCCGGCGACCAGCCGCTGGCGATCGCGGTGGTCGACATCGACCATTTCAAGATGATCAACGACCTGCACGGGCATGCCGAAGGCGACCGCGTGCTGCAGGCCGTCGCCGACATGCTGCGCGCGCACGGCGGCAGCGCGCGCGGGCGGGTCGCCCGCTATGGCGGCGAGGAATTCGTCTGGCTGCTGGCCGATACCGCCGCCGATGCCGCGGTCAGGCAGTGCGACCAGTTGCGCGGCGACGTGGCGTTCGCCGCCACCGGCCTGCCGGTGACGGTCAGCATCGGCGTGGCCGCGCTGCAGCCCGGCGAGGATGTCGGCTCGCTGTTCGCACGCGCGGACGAAGCCCTCTACGAGGCCAAGCGCGGCGGCCGCGACCGCGTGCAGCTTGCGCGTTGACGTGCCCCGGGTGCCGGGCCGGCGTCAATCGGTGATCTGCTTCGCCTCGCCGGTGCCGGCGTTCTCGGCATGGACGATGCGCCGCGGTCGCGCCAGCATCGGATAGGCCACCACCGCCGCCAGGATGATCGCGACCCCGGCATAGAACCGCGGCGAGAGTTCGTGCTGTTCGCCCAGCAGCAGGATCGCCAGCGCGATCGCGTACACCGGCTCCAGGTTCACCGCCAGCTGCGCGGCGAACGCACTCATGTGCCGCAGCGCGACCAGCGACAGCGCGAACGGCAGCAGGGTGCAGGCGAAGGCGAGCAGCAGCAGGTAGCCGGCGTCGTGGAGGCCGGGCAGGGTCAGCAGGGAACCGGCGAAGGCGGGGAACAGCAGCGGCATCAACGGTGCCAGCAGGGTGAGGGTCAGCGTGCCGGCGCCCAGTTCCACCGCGGTCACGGTCAGCGGCTCGGCGCGTTCAACCAGGCGCTTGTTGAGCGACCCGAAGCAGGCCACGAACAACGCCGACAGCGCGCCGACCGCGACCCCGATGCGCATGCCGTCGGGAATGCCGCCGACCACCAGCGCCACCCCCGGCAGCACCGCAAGGCCCAGCGCGAGCTCGCGCCAGGAGAAGCGCGTGCGCGCGACCAGAGGTTCGATCAGGGCGACGAACACCGTCGCCAGCGCCATGCAGGTCGCCGCGACCGAAGCATTGGCCAGCTTCACCGCGCCGTAGAAGGTCAGCCAGTGCAGCGCCACCAGCGCGCCGATGCCGGTGTAGGCCAGCAGCAGCCGCGGCGGCAGTGCGCGCAGGCCGCGCCAGACCCGCGGCACCAGCGCCAGAGCGGCGGTGACCAGCAGCATGCGCCACCACACCAGCGGCAATGCGGGCAGGGTGATCAGCTTGCCGAGGATGGCGGTGAAGCCCCACAGCAGGACGCAGAAGTGGATCTGCAGGTGGGCTTTGGTCGTGGCCTGCATGGGAATCGCGCCGGTAGGGGCGTGCATTATCCGGGGCCGGCGTCCTGGCGTGTGGCCTCGGCAAGCAGCCAGTCGTGGAAACTGCGCGCGGGCGCGCGCAGGCGGCGGTTGTCCGGATGCACCAGGTGATAGGCGCGGCTGCCGGCAATGGCCGCGCCGGGCAGCGTGACCAGCCGGCCGTCGGCCAGCCAAGGCGCGGCGACGTGCTCGCGCGCCAGGGCGATGCCCAGGCCGTGCGCGGCCGCTTCCAGCATGTCGGTGCTGTCGCTGAAGACCATGCGCGCATCGCCGGGCGGCGGTTGCACGCCGTTGGCGCGGAACCAGTCGTGCCAGCCGAAGTGCGAGAGGTCGGCCAGCAATGGCTGGCTGGCGATGTCGGCAGCGCTGCGGATCTGCGCCAGTCGGGGATGACGTGGCGAGGCCGCGGCGAACAGCCGCTCCTCCAGCAGCAGGCGTGCGCTCAGGCCGGGCCAGCGCCCCGGGCCGAAGCGGATGCCGAAATCCGGGCCGCCCTGTTCGAAACGGGTCAGCGCGAAACCGGTATCGATGCGCAGGCGGATCTGCGGATGCGCGGCGACGAAGCGGGGCAGGCGCGGGATCAGCCAGCCGTGGACGAACGAATGCAGCGTGGTGATGGTCACCGTGTCGTGCGCGTCGCGTCCGGCGCGCAGTTCCTGCATCGCGCCATCGACATCGCCGATCGCCAGGCTGGCGGCATCGGCCAGGCGGCGGCCTTCGGCAGTCAGCGACACGCCGCGTGCATGGCGCTGGAACAGCGCGACCCCGAGCCGCGCCTCCAGCTTGCGCACATGGTGGCTGACCGCGCTGGCGGTCAGGTGCAGCTCCTCGCCGGCATGGGCGAAGTTCTGGTGGCGCGCCGCGGTTTCGAACGCGGCCAGCGACGACAGCCAGTCGCGGTCCAGGGCCATGGCCAGGCACCAATCCTGTTTGAGGCTGTCGCTGAAACTACGCGCTTGTGCCTGCACTCGCCAGCCGCAGAATGGTCTCCTCCTCCACGCGAGACTTGAATCATGCACGTGACACAAGGTGTCGCCGCGCCGGTGGAGCAGGGCCGCGACCGCGGCACCCTGGTCGAACTCGGCCTGCTGGGCGCGATCTGGGGCGCGTCGTTCCTGTTCATGCGCGTGGCCGCCAGCGATTTCGGGCCGGTGGCGCTGGTCGAGGTGCGCCTGGCGCTGGGCGCGCTGGTGCTGCTGCCGTTCCTGTGGCGGGCCCGCGCCGCGTTCCCGCTGGCGGCGTGGCCGAAGCTGGCACTGATCGGGACGATCAATGCGGCGATTCCCTTCGTGCTGTTCGCCTGGGCCGCGCAGCGCGCACCGGCGGGCATCGGCGCGATCGCCAATGCGATGACCGTGCTGTTCACCGCGCTGGTCGGCATGCTGTTCTTCGGCGAGCGGCTGCAGCGGCGGCAGTCGGTGGCACTGCTGGCGGGATTCGCCGGCGTGGTGGTGCTGGCCAGCGGCAAGGTCGCCGGCATGCCGGTCGGCGGCGCGGTCGCGGCGGGTGCAACCGCGTCGCTGTTCTATGGCCTCGGCATCAACCTGGTCAGGCGGCATCTGTCGGGCCTGCCGGCGGCCGCAGTGGCGGCTGCCACGCTGGGCTGCGGCGCGCTGCTGCTGGCGCCGTTGGCGTGGCTGCAGTGGCCGGCGCAGCCGGTCCCCGTCGTGTCCTGGGCCTCGGCCGCGGCGCTGGGGGTGCTGTGCACCGGCATCGCCTTCGTCCTGTACTACCGGCTGATCGCGCGCATCGGCGCCAGCCGCGCGTCCACGGTGACCTATCTGGTACCGCTGTTCGGCGTGGGCTGGGCGTGGCTGCTGCTCGACGAGCCGGTCACCGTGACCATGCTGCTGGCGGGCGTCCTGATCCTGGGCAGCGTGGCCCTGAGCCAGGCGCGCCGCACGCGCTGAACCGCAGCCCGGAACTTCAGCCTGGCTGCTGCATGCCGGCGGCATCCGCGCGCCGCTGCTGCGCGCAGCCCAGCCAGAGGCCCAGCGCCGCCCACACCAGCGCCAGTGGCAGCACCACGCTGACCAGGCCGCCGAGCGCCAGGCCCAGGCGCCCGAGCAGGCCTTCGGTCTGCGCGCCCAGCACATCGCCGGCGCGGTAGACGAAGGTGTCGATGACCGCCTTGGCCTTGTACTTGTCCTCGCGGCTGACCACGGTGAACAGCGTCTCGCGCGCCGGGCGGGCCAGGCCGCGCTGCAGCGCGCGGTTGGTCGCGTCCAGCAGGACCAGCGCCAGGAAGGAACCGTAGATCGCCAGCCCCAGGAAACCGATCGCCATCGCCACCGGCAGCGCCGCCAGCGCGAACGACAGGCCCAGGCGCCGGATGATATGCCCGGTCAGCGTCACCTGCAGCACCAGCACCGCGACCTGGGTCCACATGTCGATGCGCGCCAGCAGGCGGGTGCGGGTATCGAGGTCGATGGCCGCGGCTTCGACCATCTGCAGCCGGGTGAAGTAGATGAAGGTCGCCACCACCGTCATCAGCAGCACGTAGCCGGCGATGCCGAGCAGGTAGGGCGAGCCGCACAGCGCGCGGATGCCGGCCCAAGGGCTGCCACCGATGCGCGCCGCCTCGTCGGTCACCGGCGCCGTCGTTGCCGGCTGCGCCACGGCGGAATCCGGCCGTAGCGACACCAGCCACCACGCCGCGGCGATGCCCAGCGCCAGGAACAGCGCCGCGACCAGCAGCAGATTGGGCGTGCCCAGCGGCTCGGCCAGGCGCGCGGCCAGCCAGGGGCCGAAGATCGCGCCCAGGGTGCCGCCCACCGCGATCAGTGCGAACACCCGCTTGGCCTGGTCGCTGGAGAAGCGGTCGGCCATCAGCGCCCAGAACACCATGGTCACGAACAGGTTGAACACGCTGAACCAGACGTAGAACACCTGACCGCTGCGGGCGCCGACCGCGCCGGGGGCGAATACCAGCAGGGCCCAGAAGCCGCCGAGGCTGAGGATGAAGAACGCGTACGTCGCGGAGATGAACTGCAGCCGCCGGAAGCGGCTGACCAGCCAGCCGAACACCGGGTTGACCGCCAGCGTGACCACCGCGGTGCCGATGAACAGCCAGCGGATGCTGTCGATGCCGCGTTCCATGCCCAGCGCATCGCGCGCCGGGCGCAGCAGCATCAGCGCGGTCAGGATGCAGAAGAAGAACAGGCCGGCGACCAGCACCGGCACCGCTTCGCCGCGGCGCAGGTTCAGCAGCGGCAGGAGCGGGTTGTGCATGGTGCATGCCTCCAGGCGGACGTGCGGTCGGGCGGCGCTGCCTTCGGTTGGATCTGTGGTCGGGCGAACGGCGGATGGCCGGCCATGCCGGCGGCGATCAGGCGAACATCTGCACCAGTTCCGCCTGCTGGGCCTCGCTGAGCAACGGGCCGGTGCCTGCGCGCAGCTGGTCGGCCTGGCGGTCCGGGCGGCTGGTGGCCGGGATCACCGCGGTGACCGCCGGGTGGCTGATCGCGAACTTCAGGAACAACTGCGCCCACGAGGTGATGCCCAGCTCCGATGCCCAGCCCGGCAGTTCGCGGTCGCGCACCGCGGCAAACAGCTTGCCGTCGTCGAAGGCGCGGTTGACCAGCACGGCGGTGCCGGATTCCTGCGCCGCCGGCAGCACGGTGCGCGCGGCCTGCGGCGCGTTGACCGAATAGTTGATCTGCACGAAATCGGGTTTGAGTTCGCGGACCGCGCGGGTGGTGGCCTCGTGCCCGCTCTCGATGTAGTGGGTGAAGCCGATGTACTTCGCCAGCCCCTGCGCCTTGAGCGCCTGCGCGTAGGGCCAGGCGATGTCGAGCGCACGCAGGTTGTGCACCAGCAGCAGCTCGACCCGGGATGTCTGCAGCTTGCGCAGGCTCTCGGCCCATTGCGCCTCCATCGCCGCGCGGTCGTCGGCGGCTATTTTGGTAGCCAGGAAACACTGGTCGCGCCAGCCGCCTTCGGCCAGCAGCGCGCCCAGCACCTCGTCGGCGTTGCCGTAATTGGGCGCGGTGTCGAACACGCGGCCGCCGCCCTCGAAGAACACCCGGATGGTGTCCTTGAGGGTCTGGAACTCGGGCGAGCCCAACGCCACCTCGTAGCTGCCCGAGGTGCCGGCGCCGATCACCGGCAGGGCTTCGCCGGTCGCGGGGATGGTGCGGGTCAGCAGCGCGCCGGTTGCCGGTGGCGTCGTGGGCGTGGCTGCAGGCGGCGGCGGTGCAGCTGCAGGTGCACCGCTGGCGGCCGGTGGTGTCTCGCGGCTGCAGGCGATCAGGGGCGTGAGGGCAAGGCCGGTGGCGGCGAGCGAAGCGGTGGTCAGGAAGCGGCGGCGTGAGCGCATGGTCGGCATCCCCAGTGGTCGAGTGGGTCGATGATATGTTCTTACTTCGTCAAGAATGACCGCCATAATCAAAAGTAAATTCGACAGGGGCGAAGAATGGACCAGCTCGATACCCTGCGGCTGTTCGTCGCCATCGCCGACCGCGGAAGCCTGTCGGCGGTTGCGCGCGCGTGGGCGCTGTCGCCGTCGACGGTGACGCTGGCGCTGCAGCGGCTGGAGGAGCGGCTTGGCGCACGCCTGGTGGTGCGCACCACCCGCCGGCTGTCGTTGACCGCCGAGGGCGAGCGCTTCCTCGGCGACTGCCGGCGCGTCCTCGTCCAGCTTGACGACGCGATGCAGGGCCTGGGCGAAGGCGGCCAGCTCAGTGGCGAGATCCGCATCACCGTGACCAACGATTTCGGCCGGGCGCGTCTGGCGCCGTTGCTCGACCGCTTCCTCGCGCTGCACACGGGGGTCCGGATCGCGCTGGTGCTGACCGATGGCGTCGTCGACCTGGTTGACGGCGGTTACGACATCGGCATCCGCACCGGGCCGCTGCAGGACTCGCGCCTGCGCGCGCGACGCCTTCTGGCTGGTGCACGCAGGGTCTGCGCGGCGCCCGCGTACTGGCGCCGGGCCGGGCTGCCGCGGCATCCGCGCGAACTGGCCGGACACGATTGCCTGGTGCTCGACCGCCCGGGCGCGCCGCAGTCGAACTGGCGCTTCCAGGAGAGCGGTCGCGAGTTCGCGGTCAAGGTCGGCGGCAGCCGCACCGCCAACGACGGCGGCGTGCTGCGCGAGTGGGCGGTCGCCGGCGGCGGCGTGGTGATGAAGGCGGGATGGGACATCGATGCGGATCTTGCCGCCGGCCGGCTGCAGCCGGTGCTCGACGATTTCCGCATCGACGACATCCACCTCTACGCCGTGCATGCCGTCGGCCAGCGCACCCCGAACCGGGTCGCGGCCCTGATCGAGTTCCTGGCTGCCGAACTGCAGTGAGCGTACGACTGGCGGTGCGGGTCGACGCGGCGCGGGCCTCGCTCAGGCGCGCGGGTCGTCGCTGACCACCAGCGGTACGCCGCGGGTGGGATGTTCCAGCACCAGGACCGGCTGCCGGTAGACACGCTCGATGGTCTCGCGGGTCAGGACCTGGCGCGGGCTGCCGTCGGCGGCGACGCGGCCGCCTTGCAGCATCACCATGCGGTCGGCATGGCCAGCGGCCAGGTTGAGGTCGTGCAGGACCACGATCACGCAGGCGCCCGCGTCCGCCAGGCCACGCGCGCTGCGCAGCACCGACTCCTGGTGTTGCAGGTCCAGGGCGGCGGTGGGTTCGTCGAGCAGCAGCACCGGCGTGGTCTGTGCCAGCACGCGCGCGAACGCGGTGCGCGAGGCCTCGCCGCCGGAGAGCGTCTGCACGTCGCGGTCGGCCAGATGGACGATGTCGGCCGCCGCCAGTGCCTGGTCGACGATGCGCGCATCGGTGGCGGGCTCGGGCGGATGCGGCAGCCGCCCCATCGCCACCACCTCGCGCACGCTGAAGGCGAAGCGCACGGCATGGTCCTGCGGCAGCACGCTGCGCTCGCGCGCCAGGGCGCGGGCCTTCCAGTCGCCAAGATCGGCACCGGCCAGGCGCACCTCGCCCGACGCAGGCGCGAGGTCGCCGGCGGCGACCGCCAGCAGCGTCGACTTGCCGGCGCCGTTGGGGCCGACCAGCGCGGTCAGGCTGCCGCGGGCGAATCGCAGGTCGACCGCATCGAGGATCGCGCGGCCGTCGATCCGCACCGAGACCTGCGCCAGTACCAGCACGTCGCCGTCACCGGCCCGACGCTCGTGTCCGGGCGCGTTCACAGCACGCCCCGGTTGCGCCGGCGCAGCACCAGCCACAGGAAGAACGGCGCGCCGAGCGCGGCGGAGAACAGGCCGAGCGGGATTTCGGATGGCGGGTCCAGGCTGCGCGCGGCGGTATCGGCCACCACCACCAGCATGCCGCCGACCACGGCCGAGAGCGGCAGCAGCCAGCGGTGGCCGGGGCCGGCCATCAGGCGCACGAAATGCGGCACCACCAGTCCGACGAAACCGACCACGCCGGCGAACGCGACCGCCGAGCCGACCAGCAGCGCGCACACCGCCACCAGCAGCGCGCGGGTGCGACGCACGTCCAGGCCGATGTGCTGGGCCTGGCGTTCGCCCAGCGCCAGCATGTCCAGCGGCGTGGCCAGCGTGAGCAGCGCGACCGCTCCGACCAGGAACGCCGGCAGCGCGGCCAGCAGATCGCGCCAGTCGGCCATCGCCAGCGAGCCCATCTGCCAGAACACCAGCGACTGCAGCTCCTCGGTGCGCGCGATGTAGGTGAAGAAGCCGATCGCGGCCGAGCAGCCGGCGGCGATGGCGATGCCCACCAGCAGCAGCGTGGCCGTGCCCGAGCCGCGGTCCGGGCGCGCCAGCAGGTAGATCAGGGTGGTGGTCAGGGCGCCGCCGGTGAAGGCCGCGGCGGGAATGGTCCAGGCGCCGAGCGCGGTCGCGCCCAGCACGATCGCCGCGACCGCGCCCAGCGCGGCGCCGTGGGTCACGCCGACGATGCCGGGGTCGGCCAGCGGATTGCCGAACAGGCCCTGCAGCCCGGCGCCGGCCATCGCCAGCGATGCGCCCACCAGCACCGCCAGCAGCGCGCGCGGCACCCGCAGGTTCCACACCACCGAGATGTCGCGCTGGCTCAGCATGCCGGCATCGGCCAGTCCCAGCTTGTACGCGATGACGTGCACCACGTCGCCCGGCGGGATGCGCAGCGGGCCGATGCCGAACGACAGCACGATCACCACCGCCAGCAGCAGCAGCAACGCCAACAGCAGCGCGCCGCCCGGCGGACGCCGGACCACCCCGGAACGCCGCGGGGCGCCCGCGCGCGGAGCCTCGCTCATGCGCCGGGCTGGGCGTCGAGTTCGGCCGCCAGTTGCGCCAGCGCCGTGGCCAGCGCGATCGCGCCGGTGCCGCAGGCCACGCTGGTCACCTTGATCTGCAGGTCGGGCATCACCCAGACCCGGTTGGCGATGCCCGCCGGCGTCTGCTTCAGCGACGGGTAGGCCTTCCACAGCCCGGCCTCGCCGCCGAACACGCGCAGGTCGTCGGCGCTGACCAGGATCACCTCCGGCTCGGCCGCGACGATGCCCTCGTTGCTGAGCTGGGAATAGTTGGCGACCCTGGCCTCGTCGCCGACATTGATGCCGCCTGCCAGGCGGATCACCTCGGCGGCCGCGGTATCGGCGCCGCCAACGGTCGGCGCGCCGCCGCCGCCGGTGGCCGAGACATGGATCACCCGCGGCCGGCGGGTGTGCAGGGCGGCGATGCGCGCGGCCTCGTCGAGCTGGGCCTGGACCCGGGCGGCCAGTTGCTCGCCTTCGTCGGGATGGCCGAAGGCGGCGGCGATCTTGCGCACCTTTTCCGGTGCCGGCTGCAGTTCATCGACGATCACCACCGCCTCGCCGGCATTGCGCAGCGGGCCGGCCAGCTTGCCGTGGCGGCGCAGGCTGTTGCCGACGAACAGCGTGCCCTTGAGGCTCAGCACGCCCTCGATGCCGGTGGTGCGGTTGAACAGGAAATGATGGGGCGCCGCGCGCCCGACCTCGGTCACGGTGTTGGTGGGCGCGGCGTAGACCTGCTCGCCCAGTCCCAGCGATTCCATGACCATGATGATGTCGTCGCTGCCGGCGATGGTGCGACTGGTGTCGGTGACGGTGACCTCGACGCCGTCGTCCGACAGCACGGTGGCCGGCAGGTCCTGCGGCGAGCGCGGGACCCTGGGCACATCGTTGCCGGCGACTTCGCGCCAGCCCGCAGGCAGCGTCGCGGCATCGCCCGTCGCCAGCGCATCGGGCGCGGCAGCATCACCGGCCGGTGCCTGTGAACCGGGGCCGCAGGCGGTGACGGCGCTGGCCAGCAGCGCCGCCAGCAGCACGGCGGGAAGTCGGGAGGTGCGCGGACGCTGGGACATCGATGGATCCATCACGGCGGAAAGAGGCACCGGCCGGGCAGGGCACGGCCGGTGCAGGTGCCGATTTTAGTTGGTTTTCGGCACGATCCGGCGGATGTGGTCGCCGGCCGGGTCCTCGGCGCCGCGCGCTTTGTTGACCGAGTAGACGACGCCGTCGGCGCCCTTGCTGACGTGATTGGGGAAGCTGCCGCCCGCCAGGTTGGCCACGATCCGGCCGTTGTCGTCGACCACGGTCACGGTGTCGGCGCCGCGGTTGGTGACGTAGGCCAGGCGCCGGGTCGGCTCGTAGCTGACGTTGAGCGCGCCGGCGCCCACATAGACGTCATGGTCGATGGTGCCGGTTTCCGGATCCACGATCAGCAGGTTGTCGCTGCCCTGCGACACCACCAGCAGGCGCTTGCCGACCGGGTTCCAGGCCACGCCGATGGCGCTGCGCGCGTTGACCAGCGGGATCACCTTCTCGACGGTGTTGCTGGCCGTATCGATGACCGCGGCTTCCGGCGTCGCCAGGCTGGCGGTGTAGAGCTTGCCGGTCTGCGGGTCGAGGTCGAGGCTGGTCGGCACGAACTTCTCGCCGCGCACGCCCGAGGCGATGGTGATGTTGGGCAGCTGTTCCAGCGTCCTGCTGTCGAACACGGCGATGAAGTCCTCGCCGCTGGCCGAAACGTAGGCGCGGTTGCGGGCGGCATCCACCACCACGTCGCGCGCATGCGCCACCGCGCCCACCGGGAACTGCTTGACCAGCGACAGGTCCGACTGGCGGTACACCGCCACGGTGTTCTGGCGGGTGTTGGTGACCCAGACATTGCCGTTGGCATCGTCCACGCCGACGCCGTAGACGGCATACAGGCCCGGTGCACGCGGACCGTCGCCTGCGCCGGGGCCACGGCCCTGCGGTGGCGTCTGGCCGGGACGCGGCTCCGGCGCGGGCGCTTCGGCCGGGGTCACGCGCGCGGTGATTTCCAGCGTCTGCGGGTCGATCTTCAGCAGCTCCGACTGCGTGACCGGCGGACGGCCGACCGCGCTGGTGACGAACAGCGCGTCATTGGCGGCGCTGTAGGCCACCTGGTAGAGCCCGGGCGAGAGCTTGGCGCTGGTGACCTCGAAACGGTCCTGACCGGACACGGGAATCTCCCTGGAGACCTTCAGCTCGAAGATCGAGGCCGCGTCCGGGCCGCTGGTGCGCACCACGACCGGGTGCACGCCGACCGCGGCGTCGGCGGGGATTGCCAGCTTGCCGGTGAAGCGGCCTTCGGCATCGGCCACATAGGGCTGGGTGTTGAGCACGGTCGCGCCGCGCTGCAGGGTGATCTGCTGGCCGGGCTTGAAGCCCTGGCCGCCGACCTCGATCTCGCTGCCCGGCAGCACCACCGGGCTGGTGGCGCGGACGCTGCCCTTGAAATCCAGGTCCGGCTGGATGAAGACCTGGGCGCCGGCGATGCCGGCCATGGACAGCGCCACGGCAAGGGCGGCGAGCCGCAGTCGGGTGCGACGGGTGTGCTTGTGCATTGCAGACTCCTGGGGATGGATGGCTGGCGTTGGCAGGCCGGGTGTGGAAGAAGCGGTTCGGACGGTGCTCGGGTGCGGACGGCGTGTGTGGCGTTACTCGGGCGTTCCCGGCGCGGTGCCCGGCCGCGCGGTCGCGCTGTGGTCGGCCACGCCCGTCACCTGATGCAGGGCGTCCATCAGCGAGGCGCGGAACATCGGGCCGTGGGTCAGGCCCGCGAACTCGCGGTAGCTGACCTGCAGCCCCGGCACCGCTTGCAGGCGCTCGGCCAGGGTGGCGGCCGCATCCGGCGGCGCGGCAGTGATCCGGCGCAGGTGCTCGTTGACACGCGCGCTGCTGAGGTCGCGGTTGCTGACGTCGCGGGTGCGCTCGCCGCCGCCCAGCGACAGCAGCACCCGCGCCGGGTGGCCGGCATTGTTGGCGATGAAATAGTCCTCGGGGGCGCGCTGCATGTCGCCGTTGGCCCACCACAGCGACGGGCTGCCGGCGGCATAGGTCTGGAACAGGCCGGTGCGGGTGTAGAGGGTGTGCAGCACGAACAGGCCGGCCAGCGAATGGCCCCACAGCGTGCGCTGCTGGGGATGGAAGCTGGCGCGCGCGAGCAGTTCGGGCTGGATCTGGCGCTCGATCACCTCCAGCAGCGCATTGGCGCCGCCGCCGACCAGGTGCGGGTCGCCGTCGACGGTGCCGCGCAGGTCGGCGGCGAAGGTGTAGTCGCGGGTGCGCGCGGGCGAGTCGATGCGCAGATCGTTGTCGTAGCCGATGAACACCAGCAGGTGCGGGTCGGGGCGGCTGCGGAGTTCATCGAGCAGGGCATCGTCGAACTCGATCAGTGCGCCGTTGCCGTCGAGCATCCAGAACGAGGGCCAGCCCGTCGCCGGCGGCGGGCCCGAGGGGATGCCGAGGTTGACCCGCCAGCTGCGGCTGCCATCGGCGCTGGACACGGTGAAGCGCTCGAACCTGTAGCCGGCGTGGGCGCGGTCGGCGACGGTTTCGCCAATGGTCTGCAGCGGATTGCGCTGCTGGGCGGCGGCATCGGGCGCGGCGGCCTGCAGTGCGAGCAGCAGGCCGGCGGCGACGGCCAGGGTGGCGGCGCGGGTACGCATGGATGGCTTGGCTGGGAGGGCTGTCATGCGGCGCATCGGTCCGGGGAAGGGCGGGGAGGACGGGAACTGCCGACGGCCCGGTCAGAAGCCGACGTTGACGGCAACGAAGTACGCGCGGCCGGGTTCGTTGTAAGTGTAGGCACCGGCGCCCTGGATCGCGTTCGGGGTGCCGAGGTTCACGCCCGAGGCGTTGCCGCGGCGGAAGATCCGCTTGTCCAGCAGGTTGTCCACGCCCAGCACCAGGTTGATGGTGTCGGTGATGCGATAGCGCCCGCTCAGGCCGACCAGCGCGTAGGCGGGCATGCGGTCGGCGGCGCTGCCGGTGACCGGGTTGCCGTGGTAGTCGAACTTCTGCGGCTTCTGCTCGCCGTAGAAGGTGGCCTTGGCCAGCAGCGAGAAGCGGTCGCCCGCCTGCCAGTCGAGCGAGGTGTTGACGGTGTACTCGGGGATCGTCGAGAGGTACTCGCCGGTGGTCTTGTTCTCCGATTCCAGCATCCGGGTGACATTGGTGTTCCAGGCCAGCGCCGGGTTGAAACGCAGGTTGAGGTTGCCCTCCAGGCCCGCGATCACCGCCTTGGGCACGTTGTCCCAGCGGAACACGTTGTAGCCGTTGTGGGTGGCGACCACGTCGTGCCCGGCCTCCACCTTGTCGCGGTAGTCGTTGTGGAAATAGGTCAGGCCGGCCTGCAGCGTCTGGCCGGAGAACTGCACGCCCAGTTCCTTGTTGATGCTGGTCTCGGCATCGAGGTCGGGGTTGCCCATCAGGAAGCAGGGACCGCCGCCGCCCCAGCAGCCGATGCCGGCGCTGTAGAGCGCATAGCCCGCGTTGCCCTGGTAGAGGTTGGGTGCCTTGTAGGCGCGGGCGATACCGGCCTTGAGCTCCCAGCCCGGGGCGAAGCGGTACGAGGCATTGAGCGCAGGACTCCAGTTGCCGCCGTACTGGTCGTGGTGGTCGAAACGCAGCCCGGGAGTGAGGATCCAGCGCTCGCCAAGGTAGATGTTGTCCTCGACGAATGCCGACAGCACGCGCGCATCCGCCTTGCCTTCCCAGGTCGTCGGCGGTGTGGGCACGTTGGGCTGCGGGTTGCGGTCCTTCAGGCCGGAGGCGTTGTCCTCGAGCCGGCTGTCGACGCCCTCGATGCCGATCGTCAGCACGTGGTCGACGCCGCCGCCCTGCAGCGTGCGGCTGACCTCGCCATGCACGGTGAGGTTGCGCAGGTCGATGCTGCCGAACTCGCCGCCGGCGATGAAGATGCCCTCGGTGCCGCCGGCCAGGCCTTCGAGCAGGCGCTTGTTGCGGGTCTGCTCCAGGGTCACGTAACTCAGCGAGGTGGTGTCCTGGCCATAGCTGCCGCGGTGGGTGACGTCCCAGGTCTGGCGGTACATGCGGTTGGTCTCGGCGCCGATCCACTTGAGCACTTCCGCATTGCGGTTGGTGTTCTGGGTGTCGCCGGTGTAGATGTTGCCCTGGCGGCTGAATCCGGCACCGAAATCGATGCGGTGGCCCGGCGCCACGTCCCACAGCAGTTGGCCGTTGACGGTGCGCCCGCGCACGCCTTCGCGGCCCGCGGGGAAGGTCCCGGCGTTGCTGCCGGTGCGCTGCGAGGCATGGTCCTTGTTGATGTCGTAGTCGTCGGCATCGGCCTTGGAGACGTTGCCCGAGAGCCGGAACGACAGCCGCTCGCCCAACGGGCCGCTCATCTGCACGCCTGCGCGCTGGCTGCCGCCGTCCACGCCGTGCTGCGGCACCTGGCCGTAGAGGTTGAGCGAACCGCCGAAGGTGTCGGCAGGTGGCCGGGTGACGATGTTGACCACGCCGCCGGCGGCACCGTTGCCATAGCGCGCCGCGGCTGGTCCGCGCAGCACCTCGATGCGCTCGATCTGCTCGGGCGGCACCCAACTGGTGTCACCGCGCGAGTCGCGCTCGCCGCGCCAGCCGTAGCGCACCGCGTTGCGGCTGGAGACGGGCTTGCCGTCGACCAGGATCAGGGTGTTTTCCGGACCCATGCCGCGGATGTCGATCTGGCGGTTGTTGCCGCGCTGGCCACTGGTCGAATTGCCGGTCAGGTTGACGCCGGGCAGGGTGCGCAGCAGCTCGGCGATGTCGTTGCGCGGCGGCTGGCGCTGGATGTCGTCGGCCAGCAGGGTCGAGGCGCCCAGCGCCTCGCGCGCGATCTGCTCGGCGGTGACGCGCACGGTGTCGAGTTCGGTCGCCTCGTCGGCGCCGGTGGCGCTGGCGGTTTGCGCGAGGACGGCGGGCGACAGCACCAGGGCGATGGCCGTGGCCAGCAGCGCGCGGGCGCGCGGGACGGGGAAGCGGGGGAGGGCCATGAGCGGCGGGTGTTCCGTATCGGGAAGTGGGATGACGGGCGCGGCACGCGTGCGACGCCGGTGTGAATAGCGCGTTAGATTAACGATAATGCGATTGATTCTCAATGCCAGCATACCTGCGACGGCTGCGTGGCAGCGGCCGGCAGCGGTCGGTCTCGCCCGCGCCCTTCGAATGCGGCGCGGGCAAAACCGATGCGCCGTCAGAACCGGCCCGTCAGGCCGACAAACCAGGTCCGCGCGCCACCGTCGTAGTTGTTGCCTTCCTCCAGCGTGGAGGTGTCGGTGAGATTGCGCACGCCGGCGCGCAGCGTCAGGTGCCGGTTGACGTCGTAGCCGGCAGCCAGGTCCCAGGTGGTGTAGGCCTTGGCAAAGGTTGCGCTGGACGCTTCCACCAGCTGTTCACCGATGTGCTGTGCGCTGAGGTTCAGTGACCACGCGTCACTGACCCGCCAGTCCAGCGAGGTGTTGGCGGTCAGCTTCGGAACCACCAGCAGGTTGGCACCGGTTGTCCGGTTCTTCGACTCCAGCATGCGGGTGGCATTGGTAGTCCAGGTCAGGCTCGGGTGCAGCGGCACGGTGACGTTGGCTTCCACGCCGCGTGTGCGCGCTTCCTGCAGGTTCTGCGCCACCGTCCACCAGTAGCCGTTGACGAAGCTGGAAGTGAACCCGGGCAGGTCGCGCAGCGGCATCTGCTCGATCTTGTCCTCGAAATCGGTGTGGAAGTAGGTTGCGCCCAGCGACCAGCCGTTGCGGTCGAAGGCGGCGCCGACCTCGTAGTTGGTGCTGGTTTCCGGTTCCAGGTCCGGGTTGCCGGCCATGTAGCAGCCCGTGGTGCCGTCGGCATTGGGGGTTCTCGAGCTCCAGCCCTCGGGCACCAGGCTGGTGCAGCCGTTGCCGCGCGACTGGGTGGCCGCACCGGCAGTGCCCTGTTTGAGGTTGGGCGCGCGGAAACCGCGCGAGACGCCGCCGCGCACGGTCCAGTCGGCAGAGGGGTGCCAGACGCCATAGATGCGCGGGCTGAGGTTGTCCGAGTAGTTCTCGGTGTTGTCCCAGCGCAGGCCGAGGGTCAGGGTCAGGTTGTCGCGCAGGGAAATGTGGTCCTCGGCGAACAGCGCCCAGGCGTCGGCCGCGTTCTCCGGACTGATGCGACCGCTGCCGGTCCAGGTCACCGGCACGGTGCCGATGGTGGCGGGGTTGCGCAGTTCCTCGCGCTTCCACTGCCCGCCGACGTTGAGCGCATGCGGCAGGCCCCAGTCGAAGCCGGTATTGAAGACCGCGTCGAGCACCAGCTCGCGCGACCAGGTCCCCAGTTCGCTGTCCTGGTCCTCGTACTCGTTCTGCACCAGGCTGATCTTCGAGCTGGAGGCATCGCCGTAGCGCCCATCGTGGCTCAGCGCGTAACCGGTGTGCACCAGTTCCGACAGGCCCCAGGCACTGACACTGCCGGCGCCGCTGGCGCGCTGCACGCCGCGCGAGGCTTCGGCCGCGATGCTGTGGTCGTCGTTGATCCGCCAGTTCAGCAGTGCGTTGGTGTTCTCGGCCTTGTTGCCCGGCGTCTGCCGCGCGCCGGTGTCGGACTCGCGGTCGGTCAGGTTGGCGCCGACCCGCAGGCCCAGGTGCTCGGTCAACGGGCCGCTGAACTGCGCGCCCAGCTGGATCGTGTCGCCACGTTCCGATGCCGAGGGGCGACTGTAGTTGTAGGTCACCGAGCCGCGCCATTCAGGCGCGACCTTGCGGGTGATGATGTTGATCACGCCACCCATCGCATCCGAGCCGTACAGCGAAGACATCGGGCCGCGCACCACCTCGATGCGTTCGATCATGTCCGGGGACAGCCAGTTGAGGTCCTGCGGGCCGAGATCGTCACGATAGTTGACGCCGGCCGAGCTGCCCTGGCGGCGGCCATCGATGAGGATCAGGGTGTACTGCTCGGGCAGGCCACGCAGGCGGATCTTCGACTGCGCACCGGACAGCGCGTAACCGCCGGTCACGCCTGGCAGGGTGCTCAGCAGCTGGCCGATGCTGCTGACCGGCTTTCGCTCGATCTCCTCGCGGGTGATCACGCTGATGCTGGCCGGTGCGTCCTTGATCCACTGCTGGACGCCGGTGGCCGTGACCACGACGGTGTCGAAATCGCGGGTAGGCGCGTCTGTGGATGCGGCGGTGGCGCTGGTGGCGTCGGCGGCGGCATTGCCGGCGAGGAGGCAGAGGATGGTGGCAGCCAGGAGGGTGGTACGGGGGCGGCGCAGCGCCGGGGTCGGGAGGAGGACGGTGACACGCGACATGAACAGGCTCCGGAAGGGAAAGGGTCCGGTCCTCTGGCGACGGCGGGGAGGGCACAGAACGGGGTCGTAATTGCAATGCGAATTATTCTCAAACAGGTACAATGACTGCGCCTGCCGGCGTACACGGCGGCAACCCGGCCCCGACTGCATCCGTGCAAGCCTGGCGCTGCCAGTCAACCGCACTGCCGCGCAGACGTTGGGTTTGCGCCTATCGACTTTCATCGCACCCTGTCCATGCGTCATTCCACGTTTCCATTGCGCGCCCCCCGGCATCCGGCGCCCTGCCAGCCCGGCCACCGGCCGCCGGCATCGTCCACCTGCTGCGGGGACTGTTGCGGGGCACTGCGTTGACCGGCCCGCACGCGCCCGCCACGCCGCTGCCGGCGCTGGTGCTGACCGCATTGCTGGGGGCGATGGCGATGATGTCCTTCGTCGCCGTGGTCGGCCCGGTCGTGCGCCTGCTGGGGCTGGCGGAATGGCACGCCGGACTGTCGGTCACCGCCGCGGGCGTGCTGTGGATGCTGGCGGCGCGGCGCTGGGGCGTGCTCAGCGACCGCATCGGGCGCAAGCGCGTGCTGCTGATCGCGCTGACGGGCTATGCGCTGATCTACATCGTGATGGCGCTGTTCGTCGATGTCGCCCTGCGCCAGCCACCGGCGGTGTTGCTGTCGGTGGCCATGCTGGTCGGCACCCGTGCCCTGATCGGCCTGTTCTACGCGGCGGTGCCGCCGACCGCGGCCGCGCTGGTTGCCGACACCGTGCCGCCCGGCCAGCGTGGCGGGGCGATGGCCAAGCTGGGCAGCGCCAACGCCGCCGGCATGGTGCTGGGCCCGGCGGCTGCGGGCTGGGTGGCGCAGGGCAACCTGGCCCTGGCGCTGTACGCGGCCGCGGCGTTGCCGCTGGTGTCGCTGCTGGTGGTGTGGCGCTGGCTGCCGGCGATCACGCCCGCGCAGCCCGGCGGGCAGCGGCCGAAGACGCGCATGCGGGTGTTCGATCCGCGCCTGCGGCTGCCGGTGTACACGGCGTTCGCGGCGATGGTGTCGGTGACCATCGCCCAGGTCGTGGTCGGCTTCTTCGCCATCGACCGCCTGCAGCTGACGCCCGAGGCCGGCGCCGCCGCCGCGGGGCTGTCGCTGACTGCGGTGGGCGCGGGCCTGATGCTGTCGCAGGCGCTGGTGATGCGGCTGCGCAGCGTGCCGCCCATGCGCTGGATCGCACTGGGCGCCCTGGTGTCCGCGCTTGGTTTTGCCGCGGTGGCGCTGGTCGATGCACGCTGGCAACTGCTGGCCGCCTACGGCGTCGCCGCGTTCGGCATGGGGTTCGTGTTTCCGTCGTTCCAGGCGCTGGCCGCGGATTCGGTCGATGCGCACGAGCAGGGCGCGGCCGCCGGCACCGTGGCCTCGGTGCAGGGCATGGGCATGGTGGTCGGGCCGCTGCTGGGCACGCTGCTCTACCGCTGGTCGCCCAACGCGCCCTACCTGCTGGTCGGCGCGGTGCTGCTGGTGCTGGCGACCGCGGCGCTGCTGCATCGGCAGGTGCCGCGATGAACGAGGCGCTGGCCCTGCGCGAGAACGTGCCGCAGCCGGTGGCCGACAGCGGCTTCGCCGCGCTTGCCCGTTTCCGCCTGCGCGCGCCCACCCGCGCCCTGGACGCGGAAGGCTGCCTGGCGCGCCTGCCGCCGGGGCCGGCGGCAACGCTGGGCGCGCGCGCCGATGGTTTCTTCGCACGACCCGTCGACGGTCCCGCGCTGCTGGTCGGCGCATTGCCGTTCGACCCGCACCAGGACGACGCGCTGTTCCAGCCGGCCCGGCTGGGCGCTGCGGTGACGGCCAGTGCACCGCTGCCGGCGCTGGCCGGCGAGGCGGTGCCGGAACCGGGCGCCCAGGCCTATCTCGATGCGGTCGCGCGCTGCGTGGCGCGGCTGCAGGATGCGGGCGAGGACGTCGGCGCACTGCGCAAGGTGGTGCTGGCGCGCAGCCTGCGCATCGACGCCGCCGCGGCGATCGATCCCTTCGCCCTGGCCGAGCGCCTGGGCGCCGACCCCAGCATCAGCGCCTTCGTCGCGCCGCTGCCGGTGGCCGCGGGCGCCGCGCCCGCGTGGCTGGTCGGGGCGACGCCGGAGCTGCTGGTCTCGCGCCGCGGCACTGCCGTGGTCTCGCATCCGCTGGCAGGTTCCGCGCGCAGGCTGCGCGATCCCGGCGCCGATACCCGTGCCGCCGAGGCTCTGCTGGCCTCGCGCAAGGATCACGACGAGCACCGGCACGTGGTCGAGGCGATCCTCGACGGCCTGGCGCCGCTGTGCAGCCGGCTGCAGGCACCGGCCACGCCATCGCTGCACGCCACCGCCACCATGTGGCATCTCGGCACCCGGATCGAAGGCGTGCTGAAGGACCCGTCGATATCGGCGGCCGCGCTGGCCGGAGTACTGCATCCTACGCCTGCAGTCTGCGGGACTCCGCGCGCCCCTGCGCTGGCGGCGATCCGCGCGCTGGAGCCGGTGGATCGCGGCTTCTACGCCGGGGCCGTGGGCTGGGTGGATGCCGCTGGCGACGGCGACTGGTATGTCTCGATCCGCTGCGCGCATGTCCAGGACCGGGCGATGCGCCTGTTCGCCGGTGCGGGTATCGTGGCCGGCTCGCAACCGGCACTCGAACTCGACGAGACCGCCGCCAAGTTCCGCGCGCTGCTCGATGCGCTGGGCATCGGCGATGTGCGGACCGCATGACACGCATGAGGAAGCAATGAGCGAACCCGCCGACACGCGCCTGCCGCTGCGCCAGGTCTGGCCCGGGGACTTCGTCGCCCGTTACCGCGCCGCCGGCTACTGGCGCGGCGAGACCTTTCCCGGGTTCCTGCGCCAGCGTGCGCAGCAATGCCCCGATGCCATTGCGGTGGTCGGCGGCGACATCCGCTGGACCTATGCACAGCTGTGGGACGATGCCGAGCGCATCGCCGCGGGCCTGCTCGCCAGCGGCCTGGCGCCGGGCGACCGCGTGGTGGTGCAGCTGGGCAACGTTCCCGGTTTCATCGCCGTGGTCTGCGGGCTGTTCCGCGCGCAGCTGGTGCCGGTGTACGCGCTGCCGGCGCACCGCATCACCGAGGTCGCGCATTTCGCGCGCAAGGCCGAGGCCAATGCCTACGTCATCGCCGATCGCGACGGCGGCTTCGACTACCGCACGCTGGCGCGCGAACTGCAGGCCGAGGTGCCGGCGGTGGCGCGCGTGTTCGTGCTCGGCGAGGCGCAGGAGTTCATCGCGGTCGATGCATTGGAAGGCGACCGCGATGCGCTGCCGGGCGATCCCGACCCGCAGTCGGTCGCGTTCCTGCAGATCTCCGGCGGCAGCACCGGGCTGTCGAAGCTGATCCCGCGCACCCACGACGACTACATCTACAGCTTCCGCGCCAGCAACGAGATCTGCGGCATCACGCAGGACAGCGTCTACCTGGTCGCGCTGCCGGCGGCGCACAACTTCCCGATGAGCTCGCCCGGTTTCTTCGGCGCGCTGTACGCGGGCGCGCGCGTGGTGCTGAGCCCGGGCCCGGGGCCGGATGCCGCGTTCCCGCTGATCGCACGCGAGCGGGTGACCTGCGTCGGCCTGGTGCCGCCGCTGGCGCTGCTGTGGGCCGACGCCGCCGGCAAGACCACCCACGACCTGTCCAGCCTGCAGGTGGTGCAGGTCGGCGGCGCCAAACTTGTCCCCGAGGCCGCGCGGCGCGTGGTCGCCGGGCTCGGCTGCACGCTGCAGCAGGTGTTCGGCATGGCCGAGGGCCTGGTCAACTACACCCGGCTCGACGACCCCGACGAGACCATCCTCAACACCCAGGGCCGGCCGATCAGCCCCGACGACGAGGTGCTGGTGCTCGACGACCACGGCGCGCCGGTGCCAGACGGCAGTACCGGGCATCTGCTCACGCGCGGTCCGTACACCATCCGCGCCTACCACAACGACGCCGCGGCCAACGCGCGCGCGTTCACCGCCGACGGCTTCTACCGCACCGGCGACATGGTCCAGCGCCTGCCCGGCGGCTACCTGGTGGTGCAGGGGCGCGCGACCGACCATATCAACCGTGCGGGCGAGAAGATCTCGGCCGAGGAGATCGAGGACCACCTGCTGGCGCACCCGCAGGTGTTCGACGCCGCGGTGGTGTCGATCCCGGACGAATTCCTTGGCGAGCGCAGCTGCGCGTTCGTGATTCCCGGTGATGCCCGACCGCGCCCGGCAGAGCTCAAGGCCTGGGTGCGCGGCCGCGGCCTGGCCGCGTTCAAGGTGCCCGACCAGATCGTGTTCGTCGATGCGTTCGGCACCACGGCGGTCGGCAAGATCAGCCGCCGCGAACTGCGCGCGCAATTGCGGGCGGGGTTTCTCGAAGCCCAGGGGAAGCCGTGATCCCTGGTCCGCGGCGCCGCTCTGCAACCCTTCTCCCGCCCGCGGGAGAAGGTGGCCCGAAGGGCCGGATGAGGGCGCTTTTCCTCGAACGATGACCGCATCGATGGCAATTCCGAAGATCAAGCCCGATCCGCTGCCGACCGCCGCCGATCTTCCCGCCGCGCGGCTCGCAGCACCTCGACACCGCACGACCTCTGCAATCCTTCTCCCACCTGCGGGAGAAGGTGGCCCGAAGGGCCGGATGAGGGCGCCTTTCCTCGAACGATGACCGCATCGATGGCAATTCCGACGATCAAGCCCTATCCGCTGCCGACCGCCGGCGAACTCCCCGTCGCGCGCGGACAGTGGCGACCCGAGACCGCGCGCCTGGCGCTGCTGGTGCACGACATGCAGCGCTATTTCCTGGCGGCCTTCGACCCCGACGCCGCGCCGCTCGCCCCGGCCATCGCCAACCTGGCCCGGCTCATCGCCCATGCCCGTGCGCGCGGCATCCCGGTGTTCTACACCGCGCAGCGCGGCAACCAGGACCGCCGCGACCGCGGCCTGCAGGCCGACCTGTGGGGCCCGGGCATGCGCGCGACCGCCGAACACGAGGCGGTGATCGACGCGCTGGCGCCGGCCGAAGGCGACCACGTGCTGGTCAAGCACCGCTACAGCGCGTTCCAGCGCAGCAACTTGGAACGCATGATGCGCGCGCGCGGCCGCGACCAGTTGCTGCTCACCGGCGTGTACGCGCACATCGGCGTGCTCTCGACCGCGACCGACGCGTTCCAGCGCGACATCGAAACCTTCGTCGCCGCCGACGCGGTCGCCGACTTCTCGCGCGCCGACCATGATCTCGCCCTGCACTGGATCGCGCGCACCTGCGGCGTGCCGATGACCACCGATGACCTGCTGGAGACACTGCAATGACCGCACCCACCGCGCCGCTGACGCTCGAGCGCATGCGCGCCGACATCGCAAGGCTGCTGGGCGAGTCGCCTGAAGATGTCGGCGACGACGACAACCTGATGGACCTGGGCCTGGATTCGATGCGCGTGCTCGGCCTGGTGATGGCCTGGGGCGAGACCGGTATCGCGCTGGAGTTCGCCCACCTGGCCGAACACACCACGCTGGCCGACTGGTGGCGCGTGGTGCAGGACCTGCAGCGCGGCGCCGCGACCGCC
>JAFAFY010000371.1 GCA_023423235.1 Pseudomonadota bacterium | reverse complement strand
GTCCTGCAGCTGCTGCAGCCACGACAGGGTGTCGACGTAGGCCAGGAAGCGTTGCAGATAGTCCGGCGATGCCTCATGCATCAGGGTCAATGCGCGATGCGCTAGGGCGCTGGAGTTCAGCGGGCCGGCGCCGCTGGGCGCGCCGGCCAGCGATTGCCGCACCTGGGCGCCGGTGCGCAGCCGCGACCACAGCTGGCGGAAGTCCTCGAGCGCAGCCAGTTGCGGGTATCCGGCGCCCGGTGCCGTCGCCGCGGTCACGGCGTCGCGGGCTGCGGCCTGTTGCGCGAGTTCCCCGGCCAGTCCGTGCAGCGGGCCAGGTGCAGGTGCCGGTGGCGGGGTGTCGCCCGGGTTGCGCCGGGCGTGCTGCAGATCGCGTGCGTAGGTCTCGATCAGCGCGTCCAGCCGCTGTGCCAGCACCTGCCGCGCCGCGCCCTGGTGGCGCGCCAGGCGTCGCTGCAGCGCGGCGATGCGCTGGAACCGCAGCGGGTCCAGGCGATCCGCGCCCTCGCGCTGCCAGGCGTCGAGGCGCGCGCGGACGTCGTCGGCGCCGTCAGCTGCCATCGCGGGATTGCGCCGCCGCCTGCCGGCGCGGGACCGGTGCCATTTCCACGCGCCGGTTGCTGGCGCGCCCGGCGGCATCGTCGTTGGAGGCGACCGGTTGCTGGGCGCCGAATGCGGCGGCGAACACCGCATCGGCCGGTACGCCCTCGCGGACCAGGGCGCGGGTGACGTTGAGCGCGCGCTGCGCCGACAGCTCCCAGTTGTCGGCGAAGCGGTTGCCGTCGCGCACCAGGCGGTCATCGGTGAAGCCGCTGACCATCAGCACTTCTTCGCGCGCGGCCAGGTACTCGGCCAGCGGCCCGGCCAGGCTCTGCAGCAGTTCGCGGCCCTCGGGCTGCAACTGGTCGGAGGCGTCGGCGAACAGCACGCTGCCGCGGATGCCGATGCGGCCATCGACCAGGGTGATGCGCCCGGCCGCCAGCGGCGCGGCCAGCGCCTGTTCCAGGGTGCGTCGGCGCTGGGTTTCCGCTTCGCGCTGGGCGATCTCCTCGTCCAGCTTGAGTTCGAGCTGCAGCTGCACGCCGATCACGCCGACCAGGATCAGCACGAACGCGCCCAGCAGCACCGACATCAGGTCGCCGAACGCGGCCCAGACCGGCGCGGTCGATTCGATGTCGCCGCCTGCCTCCACGCTCATGCCGCGTCCGCCCGGCGCGCGCCGAGCTGCTGCAGGTCCTCGACGATCTGCTTCTGCGCCAGCACGCTCAGGTCCACCACCTCGCGCGCCTGGGCCACGTAGTAGGCCAGTTGCTCGTCGCTGCGCACCAGCGATTTCGCCAGCGCATCCTCGATGCCCTGCAGGCGCGTCGCCAGCTGCTGGTTGGATTCGCCGAACACCGCAACCGCCGCGCCGAAGGCCTCGCCCAGGCTGGCGACCTCGGTCGCACCCACGCGCAGGTCGTCGGCAATGCCGTCGAGCTTGCCGGTTTCCGCTTCGATGTGGTCGGTGAAGCGGCTGCCCACGCGCTCCAGCAGCTCGGCCGAGGTCGCGACCAGCGCATCGATCGCGGTGCGTTGTTCGCTGGAGGCATGGTTGACCGCGCGCAGCAGGGTGTCGAGCGTGGCCAGCATCTGCGTGCGCTCCTCCAGCATCGCGCTGTCGCGGACCATGCTGTCGGACAGCGACTGGCGCAGTTCGGCGATGACCTCGGCGGCGGCGCGCGGCGCTTCCGATGCGGTGTCGACCAGGCGCGAGATCTCGGCGATGGTCTCGCTGGCATGCGCCTGGGTGCGCGCGGCAATGGTGTCGGCGGTGGCCGCCAGCGTGTCGCTGACCGCCTGCTGCTGGCGCGCGCTCTCGGCGCCGGCCTGCGCCCAGTCCTCGCGCAGCGCGGTGCCCATCGCGACCAGGCTGTCGGTCCACGCGGTCAGGCGCTGGGCATCCTGCGCGGCCAGCGCGGCCTGCAGTTCGCCGTGCGACGCATCGATGGTCTTGAGCAGCGCGGCCGAGTGCGACGCGAAGGTCGCGGCGGCAGCGGTCAACGCCTGCTCGTGACGTGCGCTCATCGCCTCGTTGCCCGCGGTCTGCCGCGACAGCGCCTCGTGCCAGGCATCGGCGACCTGGCCGACCGTCGCATCGAGACGCATGCCGACACCGTCGACCAGCGCGGTCGCGCGCGTTTGGAAGCTTGCGCCGATCCCGTCCAGCGCCGTGCGCAGATCGGCGGTCAGTGCGTCGTGCGCCGCCTGCTGCGCGGCCAGTGCCTGCTGCCAGCGTTCGGCGACGGCTGCGGTGGAGGCGTCGAAACCGGTGGTCAGCGCCTGGAGCTGGCGGTCCACGGCGCCGGTCACGCTGTCGTGCAGTGCGGTGCTGCGATCGGCGGCGGCGTCGAGACGCACGACCACGGTGTCGAGCAGGCCGCTCGCGCGCTGTTCGAATGCCGTGTTGAAGCCGTCGAGTGCGGCGCGCAGGTCGCTTGCCAGCGTCGCGTTGGAGGTGGCCTGGCCGTCCAGGGCCGCCTGCCAGCGCGCGGCCACCGTCGCGGTCGAACTCTCGAAACCGCTGGTGAGTGCGTGCAATTGCCGATCGACCGCCTCGCGCACGCTGGCCTGCAGCGCGGCGGTCTCCTGCGCCAGCGCGGCCATCGTGGTCTCGAACACCGGCTGCAACGCGGCGGTGGCGGCGGTCGCGGCCTCGCTGACGCTGCCCTGCAGCGCGCGCTCCACCGACGCCGCCAGCTGGGTGTAGACCGCTTCGGTACGGCTGTGGAACGCATCCTGGCGCGTGGCCTGGTGCTCGTTGGCGGCCACGGCCTGCTGCTCGATCGTCGCCATCATCGCACCCAGCCGTTCGACCAGCGCCGGCATCACCTCGGTCTGCTGCTGCAGCAGGCGCAGGGTCTCGGCGCGCTGGTGCGCCTGCGAGTGGACGTGCAGCGTGGTCGCGGCGGCGGCGTCCAGCAACTGCACCGCACGTGCGCGTTCGCGCCGCAGCAGCGCCGAGGCCAGGCCCAGCATCGCCGAGGTCGCGATGCCCGCGATCGAGGTGCCGAAGGCGAAACCCAGGCCCTTGACCGGCGCGGCCAGCGAATCGCGGATCGCCTGCAGGTCGGTCGCCGTCTCCAGCGCCATGCCGGTGCCGCGCAGCATCACCATCATGCCCAGCAGCGTGCCCAGCATGCCCAGCAGCACCAGCATGCCGACCAGGTACGGCGTCAGCGCCGGCGCCGGCAGCGCCACGCGCTCGCCCTCGATGCGCAGGCGCACCGTGTGGCGCAGGCCCGGATCGAGCTGCGCGAGCCAGCCGTCCAGCGCCGGTGGCGGTGCGGACAGGTTCTCGACCGCGGCGGTCAGCGTGGCCGTGGCGCGGCGGTAGCGCAGCAGCTCCAGGCCGCCGACGCCGTAGCAGACGCCGATCAGCAGGGTCACGGCCAGCGCCAGCGCGTTGCTGCCGGCGTAGCCGATCGCGATCCACGCGACCGCGGCCAGGCCGAGGGCGAATGCCAGCGCGGGGGCCGCCACACTGCGCTGCACGGCGCTGTCGTTCACGGACGCACCGGTGACGGAGGTGCTGCTTCCGGACGGGCTGCTTTCAGACGCGCCGCTCTCGGACGGGCTGCTCGGATGTGCGTTGCTTTTGGACATGCTGCTCGGGGACATAGGCACTGCATCAGGGGGCGGAGAGCGCTGCAAGCAGCCCGTCCACCGGTTGGAAACGGACATCCAGTTCGGCCATCAGCACGGCCTGCATGTCGCGGCGAAAGGCATCGCGCCAGTGCGCGGCCGGATCCGCGGCGTCTGTCGGCATGGCGGCGCCGTGTGCAGCGGCGCGCAGGCGCTCGAAATGCGCCTCCAGCAGCGCCGGCACCGCGCCGAGCAGCATGTGCTCGTGCGGACTGAGTGCGCCCTCCATGACCGCATCGACCTCGGCCAGGCGCGCCATCTCCGGCGAGCGCCGGGCCAGGGCGTCGCGCAGCTCGCCGCGCAGGCGCCCGGTGGTGGCCTGCATCGCGCGCTGCAGCGACAGGCAGCGCTGGCGCAGCGGCGCGAAATCGACCCCTGCGGCCGCTGCGGCCTCGGCGTCCCCGGCCGCCGCGGCGGCAGCGGGCTGCGAGACCGCCAGCTCCGGCGCCGTGGCGATCGCTGCCACCAGTGTCGCCCGCGCTTGCGCGCAGGCCGCGGCGGCATCGCGATCAAGGCGTTGCGTGCCTTGTTCAGCTTCGGGCGCCTTCGCATCCAGCACCTTCGACAGCGCCACCGCCCGGGTCCAGTCGATCCACTGGCCCAGGCGCTCGGCCGGCGCCGGGCCGCCCTGCGGCAGCGCGTCGTCGGTCAAGCGGGCCAGCAGCCGGACGAAGGTCGGGCCGCGGAACGCGGGGCGGGGGGAGGCGTCCAAGGGCGAAGCGCGCAAAAGACG
>JAFAFY010000322.1 GCA_023423235.1 Pseudomonadota bacterium | reverse complement strand
GATGAAATCCATGTAGCGGATGCCGTCCATCTCGCCGACGCGTGCGCCGATCAGGCCGCCGAAGATCAGGAAGTACAGGGTCATGGTGATCGCCGGCGGCACCAGGGTCTGGCCCCAGATGCGCACGATGCGGACGATCTCGCGGCGGGCGATGGTGCCCAGCGCCACCCAGTGGCGGCGGGTGGCGCCCTGCGCGGCGGCGACGTCGGTGCCGGTGTCGGGCGCGGCGCTCATGCCGCCTTCCCCGACGCCTGCGCGGCGTTGTGGCCGGTCATGCGCACGAACAGTTCCTCCAGGCGGTTGGAGCGGGTGCGCATCGAGCGCACGCGGATGCCCGCCGCGTCGAACGCGGCGAACACGCGGTTGAGGTCCATCGCGCGCGGCATGTCCAGCTCCAGGGTGTGGTCGTCGGTGGCGACCAGGGTGGCGCCTTCGATCGGCGGCAGGGTCGCCGGCAGGCTGCCGTCGATGTCGAACACGAAGCCCTCGACGTCCAGGCCCGAGAGCAGCTGGCGCATCGGTCCCTGCTCGACGATCACGCCGCGGTCGATGATCGCCAGGTTCCGGCACAGGCTCTCGGCTTCCTCCAGGTAGTGCGTGGTCAGGATGATGGTGGTGCCGGCGGCGTTGATCTCGCGCAGCGTGCGCCACATGCCACGGCGGATCTCGATGTCGACGCCGGCGGTGGGTTCGTCGAGGATCAGCAGCCGCGGCCGGGTCATCATGGCGCGGGCGATCATCAGCCGCCGCTTCATGCCGCCCGACAGGGTGCGGCTCATCACCTGCGCCTTGTCCCACAGCTGTGCGTTGCGCAGCTCCTGTTCGGCGCGCGCGCTGGCCTCGGCGCGCGGGATGCCATAGAAACCGGCGTAGTTGACCAGGATGTCGAACGGCTTCTCAAACAGGTTGAAGTTGATCTCCTGCGGCACCAGGCCGAGCAGGCGCATCGCCTCGTCGCGGTAGCTGGAAATGTCCACGCCGAACACCGCGACGCTGCCCGAGGTCTTGTTGACCAGCGAGGAGACGATGCCGATCAGGGTGCTCTTGCCGGCACCGTTGGGGCCCAGCAGGGCGAAGAAGTCGCCGGGCGCGACATCGAGCGAGATGCCCTTGAGCGCCTCGACGCCGCCGGGATAGGTCTTGCGCAGGTCGCGCACCGACAAGGCCGGCACGAGGGCCGGCGCAGGCTTGGTCTGGGTCATGGTCCGGGTCTGTCCGCGGGCTGCGCGGTGATGGCGGTAGTATAGGCGGCCGCCCGCCGGCGGCCCTGCGATGCAGTGTTGCGCGCGCCGCCCGTGGCTGGCGCCGCTCCTTCCTCCCCGTTCCGTTCCGGTTGATTTCGTGGCCATCCAGCAGTTTCCGCTCAAGCTCACCGGCCGCCGCATGATCGCGCCGACCGTCGCCCATCTCTCCTTCGTCCGCGACGACGGCCAGCCGCTGGATTTCGTCCCCGGCCAGTTCATCCAGGTGCATTTCACCTACGCCGACGGCACTGCGACCAAGCGCTCGTACTCGCTGGCGACCATCCACGACCACGCGATGGGCCCGGGCGAGGCGGTCGAGATCGCGGTCAGCTACGTGCCCGGCGGCGCGGCGACTGCGCTGTTCGAAGCGCTGGCACCCGGCGACCACGTCCAGGCCAGCGGCCCGTTCGGACGCTTCTGCCTGATGCCGCAGGATGCCAACCGCCGCTACCTGCTGGTCGGTACCGGCACCGGCGTCACCCCGTACCGGGCGATGCTGCCGCTGCTGGAGAAGGCCATCGCCGAGCGCGGGATCGAGGTCGTGCTGCTGTTCGGCGCGCGCACCCCGGCCGAACTTCTGTACGGCGACGATTTCCGTGCATTCGCCGAGCGCCACCCACAGTTCCGCTTCGTGCCCTGCTTCTCGCGCGAACTGCCGGCCGATCCGCACCCGGACGTGCGCCACGGCTACGTGCAGCAGTTCCTGGAAGAATTCGCCCCCTCGCCCGAGGACGACATCGCCTACCTGTGCGGCAACCCGGACATGGTCGATGCCACCTTCGAAGCGCTGAAGGCCGCCGGGCTGCCGGTGCCGCGGATCCGGCGCGAGAAATATGTCAGCAGCAAATAGGCCCGTCGCGGACGGATCTGCGGCCGCGCGCAGCACGCGCGGCGCATCCTGCATGCGTGGGGCGGGCCCCACCCGTGCATGCCGCAAGCCCAGCGCGAGAATTGCGTCAGCAACAAGAGGGTGAAGCCGGATGACGGGAATGGATGCCTCGCTCCACACCGACACCGACACGCACGTCGCCGCGCTGATGCCGCCACCGCCCGCCGCGCCGGCCGCGAAACGCCCGTGGTGGCGCCGCATGCTGCCGACCGTGCTCGGCTTTCTCGGCGGCGGCGTGGTCGGTCTGGTCGGGGCCATGATCGGCATCCCGCTACGGCACGCGCTGCCACCCGGTTCGATGGTCGCGCTGCTGATCGGCTTCGTGCTGTCGGCGTGGCCGCACATCGTGCTGCACGAAGCCGGGCATGCGGTCGCCGGCCTGTCGCGCGGCATGCATGCGATCGCGTTCGGTGTAGGCCCGTTCCGGTTCGAACGCCGGGGCGAACGCTGGCACTGGCGCCGCGGCGGCGGCATTCGCGGCATCGGTGGATTCGCGGCACTGCTGCCGCGTGGCGAGAGCGGACTTTCGCGCGGCGACCAGGCCGTGTTCCTGTTCGGCGGGCCGCTGGCCAACCTCGTCACCGCCGCGCTGCTGCTCGCCTGTGCAAACTGGCTGCCGATGCCGGTGCAGCTGGCGGTGGCCTGCCTCGGCAGTGCGCTCTGCGCCGCCCTGGTGGGCCTGGTCAACCTGCTGCCAGTGCATTTCTCCGGCTGGCGTTCGGACGGCCGCGTGCTGCTCGACCTGCTGCGGCGCACGCCCGATGCGGCGCTGCACCTGCAGATCAATCAGGTGATGGCGCTGAGCCTGGCCGGCGTGCGGCCGCGCGACTGGCCCGATGCGACGCTGCCGGCGCCGTCGGCATCGATCGCCAGCAGTGGCCTGGCCCTGAGCGGCCGGATGCTGCGTCTTTCGCGCGCGATCGATCAGCGCGATGCGGCCACCGCCCGGCCCGACGCGGTTGCGCTGGCCGCCGCATTCGTGGACGCACCGCCGGTGACGCAAGGCGCCATCGCCCTCACCCTCGCCAGTCACGCCGCGCTGCTGGTCGGCGACCGCGCGCTGCTGTCGGCCTGGCGTCTGCGCTGCGAAGGCGGACTGCTGGATCTGTCGCCGTATCGCGCATGGCTGGACGCGGAGCTGGCGCGGCTGGACGGCGATGCCGCGGCGCTCGCCACGCATGTGGAGCATGCGCGTGGGCTGGCCGAACGGATTCCCGATGCGGCGAGCCGGCTGGTGTTCGAGGAACGGTTGGACGTTCTGCTGTAGGCGCGCGCTGTCGCGCAAAGGGCGTTCTTCATCAAACAAATCGCGGCGATGGCCCTCGCGCGATGTTCCCGCCAGGGTGCCGATCAGGCCGCTCGTGCGCGAGCGCGCGGCCGCAAGTTGCCAGGTGTAAAGCCTGCTTGACACGCGGCAGTTCCGCGCCGCATGCTAGCTGTCAAGTTCACTTGACACAGCAGGCCGCCATGAGCCGCTCGCCCGTCCGCAATCCCATGTTGTTCGTCGCCGCGATGCTGATGGCGGCCGCCATCGCGCTCCGCCTGCTGGTGCCCGCCGCGTCGGTCTGGGCGCCGGCGTTGATCCTGCTGTCGGCGATCGCCATCGGCATGGTCGCCATCACCCGCAAGGCCGCCGGCTGCGAGAACGCATCGCCCGCCCTGCAGCGTCGCTACACGCGCGAGATGCTGATCGGTATGGGCAGCTACACCGTGCTGCTGTTCGTTTCGCTGTTGTGGCTGCGCGGCGCCGAAGCGCCGGCGCTGCGTGCCGTGATCGCCCTGCTGCCGGTCGCGCCGATCGCCCTCGTGCTGCGCGCCATGGTCCGCTTCATCCGCGGTGTCGACGAACTGCAGCAGCGCATCGAACTCGAGGCGATCTGCATCGCCGCTGCACTGGTGTCCTTCGTCTACATGACCGGCGGCTTCCTGCAGGCCGCACGCGTGATCGACATGCCCGCGAGCGCGGCGATGCTGTGGGTGTTCCCGCTGGTGTGCGGCAGCTACGGCATCGCAAAATCGCGCATCGCGCGGCGTTACCGGTAAGGGGTCGGCATGAAGAGCCGCGTGCGCGAACTGCGCGAGGCACGGGGCTGGTCACAAGCACAGCTCGGGGAGCGTCTGGAGGTATCGAGACAGACGATCAACGCGATCGAGACCGGAAAGTACGACCCCAGCCTGCCACTGGCGTTCCGGATCGCCCGCGAGTTCGCCGAGCCCATCGAATCCATTTTCCTGTTCGAGGACGTTCCATGAGGACACCCAGGTTTTCCCTGCTGGCACTGGCGGCGGGCATCGCGCTCGCCGGCTGCAGCAGCGACGCACCGGCGCCGGCCGACGGCGAAGCCGCGCGCCCGGCGCGGATGTTCGGCCAGATCCCGTTCCAGGGCTGCACGCTCGACGGCGGCAACGCCGCGACGCGCGTCGAAGCGCAGTGCGCCACGTTCGAAGTACCCGAGAATCCCGACGCGCCGGACGGCCGCAGGATCGGCCTCAACCTCGCCTGGCTGCCGGCCGATGGCGACGGCGGCACCGGCGACCCGGTGTTCTTCCTCGCCGGCGGTCCCGGCCAGGCGGCGACCGAACTGGCCGCGCCGATCAACTTCGCCCTGCGCGAGGTGCGGCGCCAGCGTGACATCGTCCTGGTCGACCAGCGTGGCACCGGCAAGTCGAACCCGCTCGACTGCGTCGATGCCAGTGGCGCGCCGCTCGAACTCGATGCCCTGACGATGCCCACCGACGCCGAGCTCGATGCCTACGTCGGACGCTGCCTGGCCGGTCTGCGGGACCGCGCCGATCCGCGCTTCTACACCACCGGCAACGCGATCCGCGATCTCGATGCGGTGCGCGCCGCGCTGGGCGCCGACACCGTCAACCTGGTCGGCGGTTCCTACGGCACCCGCGTCGCCCAGCAGTACGCGGCCGCGTATCCGCAGCATGTGCGCAGCCTGGTGCTGGATGGCGTGGCGCCGAACGACCTGGTGGTCGGCGGCGAGTTCGCGCATACCTTCGAGGACGCGCTGACCCTGCAGTCGCGCCAGTGCAGCGCCGATCCCGCCTGCCGCAAGCGCTTTCCGCAGGACCTGCACGTGCAGTTGCGCGGCGTGCTGGCCACGCTGCGCGCAGCGCCGGCCGAGGTCGTCTACCGCGACCCGGGGAGCGGCGAGCAGCGCAGCGGCACGGTGACGCCCGATACCGTCACCGGCCTGGCGTTCCTGTTCTCCTACGCGCCGCAGACCGCGTCGCTGCTGCCACTGATGCTCGACGAGGCCAGCCACGGCCGCTATGGCCCGCTGCTGTCGCTGTCGCAGCTGATGAACAGCAGCGTCGGCGGGCAGATGAACCGTGGCATGCAGTGGTCGGTGATCTGCAGCGAGGACGCGGGCCGCTATCGCGAGGACGCGCGCGCCGCCGGCACCATCCTCGGCCCGGACGTGGCGCGCATGTTCTTCGGCGCCTGCCGCAGCTGGCCGGCCGGTGCGCCGCCGGCCAATCACACCGCGCCGTTGCGTACCGATGCCCCGGTGCTGCTGCTCTCGGGCGAACTCGATCCGGTGACCCCGCCGGCCTACGCCGAACGCGTCGCCGCGCAGCTGCCCAACGGCCGCCACCTCGTGCTCAAGGGCCAGGGCCACGGCACGATCGCGCTGGGCTGCATGCCGAAACTGCTGGCGCAGTTCATCGAATCCACCGATGCCAGTGCACTGGATGCGACCTGCCTGGATGCGATGCGGCCGGTGCCGCCGTTCACCAGCTTCAATGGCTGGGAGCCGTGAGGCCGTGATTGGTGATTGGTGATTCGCAACGGCAACCGCCCAAGCCGCTTCGATCGCCGACACGCCACCCTCGCGGAGACCCGCTTTTCCCAATCACGAATCACCAATCACCAATCACGGAGTTTCGATGATCACCGCCCAGCACCTGCACAAGGCGTTCAAGACCCGGACCGGCACGGTCCAGGCCGTGGATGGCGTCGACTTCACCGCCGAGGACGGTCGCATCACCGGCCTGCTCGGCCCCAACGGCGCCGGCAAGACCACCACCCTGCGCATGCTCTACACGCTGATGCGGCCCGACAGCGGCAGCGTCGTCGTCG
>JAFAFY010000284.1 GCA_023423235.1 Pseudomonadota bacterium | reverse complement strand
GGCGAGTTGCGGATGATCCATTCGCGGGTCTCGTGGATGTGCTTGCCGGTGGACAGGTCCATCACCGTGTCGCCGCCCCAGCGGATCGCCCACACCAGCTTCTCCACTTCCTCGGCGATGCCCGAGGACACCGCGCTGTTGCCGATGTTGGCGTTGATCTTGGTCAGGAAATTGCGGCCGATGATCATCGGCTCGCTTTCGGGGTGGTTGATGTTGCAGGGCAGAATCGCGCGGCCGCGCGCGATTTCGTCGCGCACGAATTCCGGGGTGATCACCTGCTGGATGTTCGCGCCGAAGGCTTCGCCCGGATGCTGGCTGCGCAGCAGCGCGTCGCGCACCAGGTCGAGTCGCTGGTTCTCGCGGATCGCGACGTATTCCATCTCCGGGGTGACGATGCCACGGCGCGCGTAGTGCATCTGGGTGACGTTGGCGCCGGCCCTGGCCACGCGCGGCAGCGCGCGCGACGGGAAACGCACGTGCGCGAGCCTGGGATCGTGCTCGCGGGCGCGGCCGAACGACGACGACAGCCCCGGCAGCACCTCGGTATCGCCGCGCTCGGCGATCCATGCCGCGCGCAGCGGCGACAGGCCGGCCGCGAGATCGATCGTGGCATCGGGATCGGTGTATGGGCCGGAGGGGTCGTACACCGTGACCGGCGGATTGTCCTCGCCGCCGAACAGCGTCGGCGTGGACGTCAATGCGATCTCGCGCATCGCCACCCGCAGGTCCGGGCGCGAGCCGGTGACGTGGATCTTGCGCGAGCCAGGGATCGGTCGCGTCACCGATTCGGACAGCTGGTCGGTCTGCTGCAGCAGGGTGGAGGTCACGGCGTTCATGGCATTCGTCCTTTGGGCATCCCCGCATCTGGCGGTGCGGGCGTCAGCGAGGAATTCGCGTCACGGGGACGAAGCGGCGGCGCCGGACCCTGTGCGGGACCGGCCCGCACAACGGTGCGGTGGACGGTCCTGCAGCGGGGTCTTGCGAAGCTTCCCTACGCCGGTATCAGCCGGATCAGGTTCGAAGGGACTGTCTCAACCGGCGACGCCGGTACCCCCGCTTCGGCGTGGATTAGAGCACGAAGACCGGCCATGCCCAACCTCGGTTGCCGTCTGGCAGGCAGGTGCGGTCACCGCGCGGCGGCAACCGCGCGCCGTCGACCGCGATCCGGGCAACACGCCGGGCGCGGGCCCGATCGTTTCTCTCAAAACCGTTGACACCGCCGACACCGGCATGATTCCCTGCGGCGATGATGCGCCGCACCAATCCCTGCCACGACCTCGCGACCGCCCTTGCGGCGATGCCTGGCGTGCCTGCGGCCGCGACCGTCATTCCGACCCGCACCATTACCACCATCATCACCATTACCGGCACCGGCACCACCGGCTCCGGGATGTGGATGCGCGCCGCCAGTTGACCTGACCGCCCGCTCCGCATCCCCGCCCGGGATGCGGATCCGCGCGATCCCACCCCGAGCGAAGACGCGGAGCCCAACCGGAGCTCCCCGATGTCGTCCGCCGTTCTGTCCCAAGTCCACGCCCCTGCCGCGCCATCCGCGCCGGCCCTGGCCTGCCACGTCCACAAGTTCGGCGGCAGCAGCCTGGCCGATGCCGAGCGCATCCGCGCGCTCGCGCGGCTCGTCGGCGACGATGCGCGGCTGCGTCCGGTCGTGGTCTCGGCGATGCACGGCACCACCAATGCGCTGGTGGCGCTGGCCGATGCCGCGCAGGCTGGCGGCGACTGGAAGCCCGGCTGGGAGACCCTGCGGCAACGCCATCTCGATACCGCGTCCGCGTTCGAGGCAGCGCCCGCCGGCCCCTTGCATGCCGCGCTCGAGGCCGAGTTCGCGCTGCTGGCCGACGACCTGCAGGCGCTGGCCAATAGCGCGGACGACGCGGACGAACGCAGCGCCCGCATCCATGGCGCCGGCGAGCTGCTGTCCTCGCGCCTGGTGCAGGCCGCCCTCGGCCCGGGCTGGCTGCGGCTCGATGCCCGCGACGTGCTGGTGGTGCAGGCGGGCGAGATGGGCGCGGCGGTCGACTGGGACGCCAGCCGCGCGAAACTCTCGGCGTGGCGGCTGGCCAACGCGCCGCGCGATGTGGTGGTGACCGGCTTCGTCGCCCGCGACGCCGAGGGCCGCGCGACCACGCTGGGGCGCAACGGCAGCGACTATTCGGCGGCGATCTTCGCCAACCTGTTCGACGCCGACGCGCTGACCATCTGGACCGATGTCGATGGCGTGCTGTCGGCCGACCCGCGGCTGGTGCCCGACGCGGTGTGCCTGGATGCGATGTCCTATGCGGAGGCCTGCGAACTCGCCTACTTCGGCGCCAAGGTGCTGCACCCGCAGACGCTGGCGCCGGTGCAGGGCCGCGGCGTGCCGGTGCGCATCCGCAACAGCCGCAACCCCGCCGCGCCCGGCACCCTGATCGCACCGGAGTCCGCGCCCGCAGCCTCGCCGGTCAAGGGCCTGAGCCTGGTGCCGGACGTGGCGGTGGTGGAACTGGTCGGCAGCGGCCTGGTCGGCGTGCCGGGCATGGCCGAGCGCATGTTCGCCGCCCTCAACCGCGCCGGGGTGTCGGTGACGATGATCTCGCAGGGCTCGTCCGAGCATTCGATCTGCTGCGTGGTCCGCGCCGACCAGGCCGAGCGCGGCCGCGCGGCGATCAACGACGCCTTCGCCGACGCGATCGCCGACGGCCAGGCCCAGGGCGTCACCGTGACCCACGACCTGTGCGTGCTGGCGGCCGTGGGCGACGGCATGGTCGGCACCCAGGGCGTGGCGGCGCGGCTGTTCGATGGCCTGGCGCAGGCCCGGGTCAACATCCGCGCGATCGCCCAGGGCGCCAGCGAACGCAACATCTCGGTGGCCATCGCCCAGGCCGATGCGACCCGCGCCCTGCGCGCCGCGCATGCCGCGTTCTGGCTGTCGCCGCAGACGGTCTCGGTCGGGGTGATCGGCCCCGGCCAGGTCGGCAAGGCGCTGCTGGCGCAACTGGCCGGCGTGCTGCCGGGGCTGCGCGCGCAGTCGCGCGTGGACCTGCGGCTGCGCGGGGTGGCCGGCAGCCGGCGCATGGTGCTCGACGACGGCGCGCTCGATCCCGCGCAGGCACTGGCGGCGCTCGACGGTGCCGCCAGCGTGGAGACCGACCTCGACGCGTTCACCGCGCATATCCGCGCCGACCACCTGCCGCACGCGATGATCGTCGACTGCAGCGCCAGCGACGCGGTGGCGGCGCGCTATCCCCAATGGCTGGCGGCCGGTATCCATGTCGTCACCCCGAACAAGCACGCCGGCAGCGGGGAGTGGGCGCGCTACGCTGCGATTGCCGATGCCCGCCGCCGCGGCCAGAGCCGTTTCCTCTACGAGGCCACGGTCGGCGCCGGCCTGCCGGTGATCTTCACCCTGCGCAACCTGCTCGACACCGGCGACGCCCTGCACGGCATCGACGGCATGCTCTCGGGCACGCTGGCGTGGCTGTTCAACAGCTTCGACGGCAGCCGGCCATTCTCGGCGCTGGTGCGCGAGGCGCGTGCGCTCGGCTACACCGAGCCCGACCCGCGCGACGACCTGTCGGGCCTGGACGTGGCGCGCAAGCTGGTGATCCTAGCGCGCGAGGCCGGGCGCCCGCTGTCGCTGGCGGACGTGTCGGTCGAAAGCCTGGTGCCCGAGGCGCTGCGCGAGGTGCCGGTCGACGCATTCCTGGCGCGCCTGGAGGAGATGGATGGGCCGATGCAGGCACGCCTGGACGCGGCCCGGGCCCAGGGCTGCGGCCTGCGCCACATCGCCAAGCTCGACCAGGCCGGCCACGCCAGTGTTGGCGTCCGCGCACTGCCGACCGATCATGCCTGCATGCATACGCGCCTGACCGACAACCTCGTGCAGTTCACCACCGCCCGTTACGCCGACAATCCGCTGGTCGTGCAGGGGCCGGGGGCCGGGCCGCAGGTGACCGCGGCCGGCGTGTTCGGCGACGTGCTGGCGATCGCCCATGCGCTGCGCTGATCCCCTCGCCCCGCTCGCACAGGCCGCACCTGCCATGACCGCCACCCGCGCCACCGCATTCGCCCCCGCCAGCGTCGGCAACATCGGCGTCGGTTTCGACCTGCTCGGCCATGCGATCGACGGCCCGCGCGACCTGGCCACGGTGCGCCGGATCGACGAGGCCTGCGTGCGCATCGATGCGATCCGCGGCGATGTCGCCGGCGTCGAGCGCCTGCCACTGGCCGCCGATGCCAACACCGCCGGGCGCGCACTGCAGTCGCTGCGCGCCGCGCTGGGGCTGCCGTTCGGTTTCGCGGTGGAGCTCGACAAGGGCATTGCGCTCGGCTCCGGGCTCGGCGGCTCGGCGGCGTCGTGCGTGGCCGCGGTGGTCGCGGCCAACGCCCTGCTCGATGCGCCGCTGTCGCGCGAGGCGCTGTACCCCTTCGCGCTCGATGGCGAGACGGTCGCCAGTGGCAGCCGCCACGGCGACAATGTCGCGCCGATGCTGCTGGGTGGCGTGGCGATGGCGACCGCCGACCTCGCCCTGTCGCTGGACGCGCCGGACTGGCTGCATGCGGTGGTGGTGCATCCCGACCAGATCCTGGAGACCCGACGCTCGCGCGAGGTCCTGGCCGACCCGTTTGCGCTGCACACCGTGGTCGAGCACAGCACCCATCTGGGGCTGTTCCTGACCGGCCTGCAACGCGGCGACATCGACCTGCTGCGCGCCGGCCTGCGCGACGTGCTGGTGGAGCCGCGGCGCGCGCCGCTGATTCCCGGATTCGCCGAGGTCCAGGCAGCGGCGCTGGCACGCGGCGCGATCGGCGCCAGCATCTCCGGCGGTGGTCCCAGCGTGTTCGCCTGGTTCGCATCGCTGGCCGCGGCGCAGGCCGCGGCGCCGGCGATGCGCCAGGGCTTCCTCGACCGCGGCATCGATGCGCGCGCCCATGTTACCCCCGTCAACGGGCCGCGCGCCGAGGTCATCGACCTGGCCTAGCCGCGCGCCCGTCGCTTTCCCGGTTTCAAGGAACACCCACATGCAGTTCGTCAGCACCCGCGGCGGCGTTGCCCCCACGCCGTTCGACACCGCCCTCGTCGCCGGGCTTGCGCCCGATGGCGGGCTGTACGTCCCCGAGCACCTGCCCACCGTGGACCTGGCCACGCCCCGCGCCAGCCTGGCCGCGACCGCGGAAGCGGTGCTGGCGCCGTATCTCGCCGAATCCGCGCTGCGTGCGCAGTTGCCGGCGCTGTGCGCCGAAGCCTTCGCCTTCGATGCGCCGCTGCGGCCGCTGCGCGGCGCTGGCGATTACGTGCTTGAACTCTTCCACGGCCCGACCGCGGCATTCAAGGACTACGCCGCGCGTTTCCTCGCCGCCGCGCTCGGTGCGCTGCGCGCGCCCGATGCCGCGGACACCACGATCGTCGTCGCGACCTCGGGCGACACCGGCGCCGCCGTCGCGGCCGCCTTCCATCGCCGCCCGGGCTTCCGCGTCGCCATCCTCTATCCCGACGGCAAGGTCTCGCCGCGCCAGGCGCACGGCCTGGAATGCTGGGGCGACAACGTGCAGGCCTGGCGCGTGGCCGGCAGCTTCGACGACTGCCAGCGGCTGGCCAAGCAGGCGCTGTCGGACAGCGCGCTGCGCGCGCAGCGCCCGCTGGGTTCGGCCAACAGCATCAGCCTCGGCCGGCTGCTGCCGCAGGCCGCCTACTACGCGCATGCCGCGGCCGCGCATGCCGCGCGCAGCGGCCGCCCGCTGCATTTCATCATCCCGACCGGCAACCTGGGCAACGCCTGCGCGGCGCTGGTCGCCCAGCGCATGGGCGCGCCGATCGGCGGGCTGATGCTGGCCTGCAATGCCAACGACACCCTGCCGCGTTTCCTCGGCGGCGCCGACTACGCCGCGCAGCCGACACGCGCGACCCTGGCCAATGCCATGGACGTCGGCGCACCGAGCAACATCGAGCGCCTGCGCCACTGGTTCGCGGATGACGACGCGCTGCGGCAGACACTGCAGGCGACCTCGGTCGACGATGCGACGATCCGCGCGGTCATCGCCGCCGCGCCCGAGCGCCACGGCATCGTCGCCTGTCCGCATACGGCAACCGGGCTGGAGGTACTGCAGCGGCTGCGCGCCGATGGCGACACCCGCGACTGGGCGGTGGTCGCGACCGCGCACCCGGCCAAGTTCGACAGCATCGTCGAGCCGCTGGTCGGCCATGCGGTCGCCGTGCCGGAGGCACTGGCCGCCTGCCTCGCGCGCCCGGCGCAATCGCAAGCGCTCGCCGCCGATGACGCGGCGTTCCGGACGGCGCTGCTGCAGGATTGAAGCTGCTGCAGGATTGAATCGGGCGCGAAGCCGGCGACGCGGCGCGGGTCACGCAACGAAAACGCCTCCCGGGGTTGCCCGGGAGGCGTCTGCACAACGCTTGCGGCGATGGTCTCAGCGCGCGGCGCGCTTGACGCGCAACTGGCTGGTATCGACCCGGGTCACGCCCTTGATGCCACGGGCGATCTCGGTGGCGCGGTCGATCTGCGCCTGGTTGTCGACCTCGCCCGACAGGCTGACGATGCCGTTGGCGGTTTCCACGCCGATCTCCAGGCCGGAGACATGGCTGCTGGCCAGCAGATCGGCCTTCACCTTGGTGGTGATCCAGGTGTCGGACGCCGGCTGCTCGGACTCGGTGTTGGCGGCGACGGTGTGGTCCTTGTGCTCGCCGTGGTCGGCCCGGTCCTGCGCAACGGCAGTGCCGGCCAACGCAAGCGCGGCGGCGATGACGGGGACCAGCAACAACTTGTGCGAACGGTGGGTGGTCATGGTGACGCTCCGAAGGTTGGTGTGGGCCGAGTCTCCGAGACGCCGCGTGCCAGACGGGTGAAGCCCTCCTGTTCACGAAACGCTGATCGCTGCGCTGTTATCAGCCGTACATGCCGATCAAGCGCCAACGCCCGCCCCGCTCCGCGTCGACACGCACGCGCCCGCCCGATGCGCCAATTGC
>JAFAFY010000269.1 GCA_023423235.1 Pseudomonadota bacterium | reverse complement strand
GGGCAGATCGGCAGGCAGCGCGGATAATGCGCGCACGCATCCCTGCGCTGTCGCGTCTTCGCGTCGCGACGGAACCACACCACAGGCTGCCGTCCATGGCGCAACTGCAATGGCTCGCGAACCTCCGGCCCGCTGATCCCTGGCCGGGTGTTCGCGATCGCAGCAGACACCTGGACTGCGTCCGCTAGCCGCGACCGCTCACCCATGGCCGAAGCCGTCCGCCACGACAAGACCGCGCGCCAGTTGCGCCTGCTGTCCGACGCGCTCGACAGCGGCCGCCTTGGGCCGGTGCGGCGACTGGTCAACACCCTGGCGCCGGCCGAGATCGGCAACCTGCTCGAATCGCTGCCGCACGACAAGCGCATGGTCGTGTGGGGGCTGGTCGACGCCGAGGACGACGGCGAGGTGCTGGTCCACGTCGGCGACGAGGTGCGCGAGAGCCTGCTCGCGGACATGGACACCGACGAGATCGTCGCAGCCGTCGAGGATCTCGACATCGACGACCTCGCCGACCTGGTCGAGGACCTGCCCGACGCGGTCATCGACGAGGTGCTGCGGGCCATGGACCGCGAGAACCGCGAGCGCCTGGAGCAGGTGCTCTCGTATCCCGAGGACAGCGCCGGCCGCCTGATGAATCCCGACGTGGTGACGGTGCGCGCCGATACCACGGTCGACGTGGTGCTGCGCTACCTGCGCCTGCGCGGCGAACTGCCCGACCACACCGACCACCTGTACGTGGTCAACCGCCGCCACCAGCTGATGGGCTGGGTGGCACTGCAGGACCTGGTCACGCGCGATCCCGGGACCGCGGTCAACCAGCTGATCGACGACACCCTGACCGCGATCCACGTCAACGAATCCGCCGAGGGCGTGGCGCGGCAGTTCTCCGACCACGACTGGGTCTCCGCGCCGGTGGTCGACGACGGCAACATCCTGCTGGGGCGCATCACCATCGACGACGTGGTCGACATCATCCGCGACCAGGCCGAGCACCAGGCGCTGGGCGCGGCCGGCCTCGACGAGGAGGAAGACCTGTTCTCGCCCATCCGGCGCGCGGTGCGTGGCCGCGTGGTCTGGCTGGGCATCAACCTGGCCACCGCGTTCCTCGCCGCCACGGTGATCAGCCGTTTCGAAGGCACCATCGAGCGGATCGTCGCGCTGGCGGTGCTGATGCCGATCGTCGCCGGCATCGGCGGCAACGCTGCGGTCCAGGTGCTGACGCTGATGGTGCGCGGCCTGGCGCTGGGCCAGGTGGGCGCCAGCAACGCCCGCATCCTGCTGTGGAAGGAACTGCGGGTGGCCCTGATCAACGGCGTGCTGATCGGCGGCCTGGTCGGCACCATCGCACTGGTCTGGTTCCACGACTGGGTACTGTCGCTGGTGATCGCGGCCGCGATGATCATCAATTTCTGCTCGGCGGCGCTTGCGGGCGTGCTGTTGCCGCTGCTGCTCAAGCGCATGCATGTCGACCCGGCCGTCGCCGGCACCGTGGTGGTCACCGCGGTGACCGACGTCATGGGCTTCTTCAGCTTTCTCGGGCTGGCCACCGTCATCATGCTGCGCTGAGGCACGCGCGCAGATGCGGGCATCGTCGCAGCCGGGAAAAGTCGTCGAGTGGCACGACGACCGCGGCTACGGCTTCATCGTCCCGGTCGATGCCGGCGCCGGCCCCGACCGGCTGTTCTTCCACATCCGCGACTACGCCCAGGCCGGACGCCGCCCGGAAGCCGGCGAGCTGGTGCGCTTTGCGCCCGCGCGCCAGGCCGATGGCCGCTGGCGTGCCGGCAGTGTGGTGCGCGCGGCCACGGCGGCACAGCGATCCGGATCGCGACCGTCGTCAGCGACGCGGGCGCAGCGGGCGAAACGCGCGCCCGCCGGCAATCGGGCTGCAGGCGGCGCGGCGATCTCACTGCTCCTCGCCGCATGGGGTGCCCTGATCGCCTGGGCGATCCATGCCAGCCGCCTGCCACTCGGAATCCTGCCTGCCCTGCTCGCCCTCAACCTGCTGACCTTTGCCGCCTACGCGCTGGACAAGCGCGCGGCGCGGACCGGGCGCTGGCGCACGCCCGAAGCGCACCTGCACCTGCTCGAACTGCTCGGCGGCTGGCCCGCCGCGTGGCTGGCGCAACGCAGGCTGCGCCACAAAAGCGCCAAGCGCGGATACCGTATGGTGTTCTGGGCGATGGCGGTGCTGCACGTGCTGGCCCTGGCCCTGTGGCTTGCCGCATGAGCGCAAGCGCAACGCGAGGAGACCCGACGATGCCCCAACCTCCCGAATCCCCGGCCCGGCGGCGCCTGCTGCAAGCCCTGGCCCTGGCCGGCGGCGCCGCGTGGCTGGCCGGCTGCCGCTCGTTGCCGGCTGGTGCGCCGGACACTGCGACCGCCGCCGCATCCGGCCGCTTCGTGCGCCGGCGGATCGACGTCGCCGGGCGCACCTACGCCTATCAGGTGTTCGTTCCTGCCGCGCGTTTCCCGCGACCGTTGCCGGTGGTGCTGTTCCTGCATGGCTCGGGCGAACGCGGCGACGACGGCGACCGGCAGACCCGCGCCGGGCTCGGTCCCTACGTCCGCGCGCACGTATCCGACTTCCCGGCACTGGTGGTGTTTCCGCAATCGCCGGCAGGCGAATCCTGGGAGGGCGATACCGCGACGATGGCACTGGCGACGCTCGATGCCGCGACCGCCGAATTCGACGGCGACCGCGCCCGCACCACGCTCACCGGCATGTCGCGCGGCGGCTACGGCACCTGGTCGCTGGCCCTGCGCGAGCCGGCGCGCTTCGCCGCGCTGGTGCCGGTCTGCGGCGGCATCACCCCGCCCGGCACCCGTCCCGACCTCGACAGCCTGCAGGTCGAGGCCACCCGTGCCGCGCCGGACCCTTTTGCCGATGCCGCGGAGCGCCTGCGCGCGATCCCGAGCTGGATTTTCCATGGTGCGCGCGACGACATCGTGCCGCCTGCGCAGTCGCGCAGGATGCACGCCGCACTGCTGCGCGCAGGCGCCGACACCCGCTACACCGAATTCCCCGACGCCAACCACAACAGCTGGGACCCGGCCTACGCGACGCCGGCGCTGTGGCCGTGGCTGTTCGCGCAGCGTCGCTGAGCACACCGCCCCTGCTGCGCCCGGCGCCCGGCGCGACAGATCGATACGCTCGCGCTCAGACCCGCGCTGCGCGCAGGTGCCGCGCCAGCGCGCTGACGATGTAGATGCTCATCGTCAGCGCCGCCATCGAGAGGAACTGCACGCGGGTGACCGGCGAGGCCACCAGCATCGCGAAGATCAGCGCCAGGATCGCCAGCGCGGCCACCGTCGGCAACGGAAAGGTACGCATGCGGAATGGCAGCTGGATACCGTTGCGATCCGCGCGACGACGCAGCACCAGTTGCGAGACCAGTGCCATCGTCCATACCAGCAGGCAGGTGGCGCCCACGATGTTGAGCAGCACCGGCAACACCCGTTGCGGATACAGCAGCTCCAGTCCGGCGGCGACGAATCCGAACGACACACTGGCCAGCACTGCGACCACCGGCACCGCACGCCGGTTGCTGCGGCCCAGTAGCGCCGGTGCCTCGTTGCGGCGCGCCAGCGACCAGATCATCCGCGAGGCCCCGTAGAGGTTGGCATTGAGCGCGGACAGCAGCGCGATCACCGCGACCAGGGTGATCGCGGTGGCCGCGCCGGGAATGCGCGCGATCTCCAGCACCGCGGCGAACGGCGACGCCAGCGCCGGACTGTCCCAAGGCACCACGGCGACGATGACCGTCAGCGAACCGATGTAGAACACCAGGATGCGCCAGGCCACGGTGCGGATCGCGCGCGCGATGCTGCGCGCCGGATCGTCGGTTTCCGCGGCGGCGATGGCGACGATCTCGGTCCCGCCGAAGGCGAACACCACCACCAGCAACGCCGCACCGACGCCCGCCAGGCCGCGCGGGGCGAAGCCGCCGTTCTCGTGGAAATTCGCCAGTCCCGGTGAGGCCACCTGCGGCAGCAGGCCGCACAGCAGCAGCACGCCGATCGCGATGAACGCGATGATCGCCAGTACCTTGAGGATCGCGAACCAGAACTCGAACTCCCCGAAATGGCGCACGCCCAGCAGGTTGATCGCGGTGAACACGACCATGAAGGCCAGCGTCAGTCCCGGCACCGAGATCGACGGCCAGATGGTCGCCAGCAAGCCCGCGGCGCCGACCGCTTCGGCGGCAATCACGATCACGACCTGCAGCCACCACAACCAGCCGACGGTCGCGCCTGCGGTCGGCCCGAGCGCATCCGCCGCGTATACCGAGAATGCGCCGCTGGCGGGCTTCGCTGCCGCCATCTCGCCCAGCGCCTGCATCACCACGATCACCAGCGCACCGGCGACCAGATAGGACAGCAGCACCGCCGGGCCCGCAGCCTGCACACCGACGCCCGAGCCCAGGAACAGGCCAGCGCCGATCGCGCTCCCCAATCCCATCATCACCAGCTGGCGTGGCTTCAGCGCCTGCGCCATCGCGGGATGCGCATGGGGCGCGGAAACTGCGGAATCGGTGGGGCGGGAAGACTGCATCGAGACGGCCGGTACGGTGAATCCGGCACGATACCCGCTTGCGCGCCGCGCGTGGGCGCGGTGCTCAGGCCAACAGCGCTTCCAGCACCGCCATGCGCACCGCCACCCCGTTTGCGACCTGCTGCAGGATCATCGACTGCGGGCCATCGGCGACATCGTCGTCGATCTCGACACCACGGTTCATCGGCCCGGGATGCAGCACTACCGCGTCGCTGGCGGCGCGCCGCAACCGGCGCGCATCGAGACCGTAGTCGCGATGGTAGTCGTCGAGCGAATCCACCAGGCCTTCGCTCATGCGTTCGCGCTGCAGGCGCAGCATCATCACCGCGTCAACGCCTTCGATCGCCGCGTCCAGATCGTGCGAAACCGTGCAGCCGGCCAGGGTCGCGTCATCGGGCAACAGCGCCGCCGGTCCGCAGACCCGGATCTCGCCCACACCCAGCGTGCGCAACGCATGCAGATCGCTGCGCGCCACGCGCGAATGCCGGACGTCGCCGACGATGACGACCTTCAGGCCAGCGAAATCCGTTCCTTTCGCCTGCCGCAGGCTGAGCATGTCGAGCAGGCCCTGGGTCGGATGCGCATTGCGGCCATCGCCGGCGTTGACCAGCGCCGTTCCCGGCGCCGCCGCAGCGGCCAGCGCAGCGACTTCACCGTCGCCCGAATGCCGCACGACGAAGCCGCGCACGCCCATGGCCTCGATGTTTTTCAAGGTATCGAGCGCGGTTTCGCCCTTGGTGGTGGAAGACGTCGAAGCGTCGAACCCCAGCACGTCTGCGCACAGCCGCTGCGCCGCACGCTGGAAGCTCAGCCGCGTGCGCGTCGAGGGCTCGAAGAACAAGGTGCACACGGCAGTCCCAGCCAAGACCCGGCTCGTCATCTCGCCATCGCGGATGGCCTGCGCCCGGTCCAGCAATGCCAGCAACTGCCCGCGCGGCAGCCCCTCGAGTGTCAACAGGTGCCGGAGCCGCCCCTGGGAATCGATCTGCTGGCTCATCGCACTCTGGAATCCGGGAAGTACCGCCATTGTCCCGCAACGCAGGGGCTGGCGGCGAGCCCTGCAGGCACACTGACGTACCGACAACTGCGCTCCATCCCCGGATCCGGCATCGGACGCGCCGCGGCAGCGGCCATCACACGCTGACATTGCCGCAGCTTTCGCCATTCCGGTCATTGCTTGGCGCAAAGAAAAACCCCCCACCGGGATCCGGCGGGGGGTTTTGGGTAAAGACCCTGGCGATGACCTACTCTCGCATGCTAGCTGCACACTACCATCGGCGCGTGTACGTTTCACTT
>JAFAFY010000265.1 GCA_023423235.1 Pseudomonadota bacterium | reverse complement strand
GGACAAGGGCAACGGCCTGCTGCCTGCGATCGTGCAGGATGCCGACACCCTGCGCGTACTGATGCTCGGCTACATGGATCGCGCCGCGTTGGCCGAGACCCGCCGCAGCGGGCGGGTGACCTTCTTCAGCCGCAGCAAGCAGCGGCTGTGGACCAAGGGCGAGCGTTCCGGCCATTTCCTCGATCTGGTCTCGGTGCAGGGCGACTGCGACAGCGACAGCCTGCTGGTCGTCGCGCGGCCCCACGGGCCGACCTGCCACCTGCAGCGCAGCAGCTGCTTCGCCGATGCACCGGCCAGCACCCTGGGCGAACTGGCCGCCACCGTGGCCACGCGCGCGGTCGAGCGGCCTGCCGGCAGCTACACCACGCGGCTGTTCGACAGCGGCGTGCGCCGCATCGCGCAGAAGGTGGGCGAAGAAGGCGTGGAAACCGCGCTGGCGGCGGTGGCCGAGGACGATGACGCGCTGCTGGGCGAGGCCGCGGACCTCGCCTACCACCTGCTGGTGCTGCTGCGCGCGCGTGGCCTGGGCCTGGACGCGCTGGAAGCGAAGCTGCGCGAACGGCAGCGTTAGCTGGTGCCCGGGTAATCCTCCCCGCGCGCCGAGTCGTGCCGATTCGGCTGAAGGCCGACGAGATGTGGCTCCGCGCAGGCGGCGGGGCAGCGACTTCCAGCTTGTCGACTTCCAGCCTGTCGACATCCAGTCCGTGCGCGATCCGGCGCCTGCTCAGCGCTCACCTCCCGCACTGGTCGCACACACCCGGTCGCGACCGTTGGCCTTGGCCTGGTAGAGCGCGCGGTCGGCGACGGCCAGCGCATCGTCGATCGAACCGATCGCGTTGGTGTCGATCTGGCACACGCCGATGCTGGCGGTGATGCGGATCTCGGCGCCATCGCACACGCAGGGTTCATGGGTCAGGGCCAGGCGCACGGCTTCCGCGGTGGCGAGCGCGGAAGCCAGGTCCTGGCCGGGCAGGGCGACCACGAATTCCTCCCCGCCGAAGCGCGCCAGCAGCGCGTCGTGCGCGCGCAGCTCGCGGCCGATGTGGCGCGCCGCCCAGCGCAGGCATTCGTCGCCGGCGAGATGCCCGTGGAGGTCGTTGATCGACTTGAAGTGGTCGAGGTCGATCATCAGCAGCGACAGCGGCGCCCCGCTGTCCCTGGCCTGCGTCGCCATCCTGCGGAACGCCTCCTGGAACCAGGTGCGGTTGTACAGGCCGGTCAGGCCGTCGCGGCGGCTGGAATCGCGCAGGCGTGCATGCGCCTCCTCCAGGCGCACCAGCGCGCTGCGCACTTCCTGCGTGCGTTGCGCGACTTTCCGCTCCAGGCGCTCGTTGGCCTCGTGGATGATGCGCTGGTTCTCGTTGCGCAGCGCCGCGTAGCGGTGCCCGAGTGCGATCGACAGCAGCAGCATCTCCATCGCCGAGCCGATCTGAACGCCGTATTCGGTGGCGAAGTTCTTCGGCAGCACGCCGAACGCGAGCAGGGTGAAGGCCGCGGTGCCCAGCAGGAACATCGCCCAGGCCAGGAGCAGCAGCCGCGCCGGCGCGTAACCCCGCCGCAGTACCACGACGGTGGCGATGACGATGCCGATCACCCCGGCCAGCACCGCGCGCGAGGCGACCGGGGTGGAGATCCGCAGCGGCAGCCACAGCGACGCCACCGCGAACAGGATGAAGAACCCCATCAGCCCCAGCAGCAGCAGGTTGCCGCGCGGCCAGCGCCGTGGCAGTTCGAGAAAGGTGCGCGCGAACTGCAGCATGGCGATCAATGCCAGGCAGATCGAGATCGGCACCGCATGGTCCGCCAGCCAGGATGATTGCGGCCACAGGTATTCGAAGCCCAGGCCGTTGAGAGTGAAGAGCACCAGCCCGAACGCGGTGATGTGGCACAGGTACCAGAAGTAACTGGCGTCGCGCAGCGACAGCCACAGCACCAGGTTGTAGAAGAACAGCGCCAGCAGGATGCCGTAGTACAGGCCGATGGCGAACTGTGCGTCGCGCGAGACTTCGGTGAACGCCTTCATGGCGTAGAGCTGCAGCGGCACCTGCATCGAGCTCTGGCTCTCGACCCGCACCAGCAGGTCCACGGGCCGGTCGGGCGGCAGTTCGATGCGGAAGTTGGGATGGCGGTAGCGCACGCTGCGCGCGGCGAACGGGCGGTGGTCGCCGCCCGGCAGGTGGGTGGTGCGTCCATCAGGATCGCGCGTGTACACGTCGACCCGGTCGCTGAGCGGATACTCCTGCACCAGCAGCCAATGCGTTTCCGCGCGGTTGCGGTTGAGCACGCGCACGTGGAACCAGAACGCGCCGGACTGGAAGCCGAACGTGCTGTTGCCGTCGGGCAAGGGCGCGAACATGTGCGCATCGACGCGGTCCCAGGCCTCAGCCGGGGTGTCGCTGGCGGCGGCGTCGTGCCGGTACTGGAGGTGGGGCGACAGAGGTTGGCTGCCGACACCTGGTGCAAGCTCCACCACCTGCGCTGCAGCCAGCAGCGGGCAGAACAGAAATACGAGCAGCAGCCAGCACCACGGCACAGGCCGGCGCCATGGCACAGGTGGTTTGCTCCGTTCCCTCATGCGTACATGCCCCGTTGCCCGCATCCCCCGCCAGATGGCGTCCGATCCTTCGGTACAGCGAACGCCGGAAGCGTAGACCAGCGGCCGCGTGAAAGCACCTGTGGGCATAATCGCCGCTCCTCACCGCATTGGAGGCCCGGTATGCCGTCCTTCTCCCGCAATTGGCCGCGACTGGCGCTCATCGCCGCCCTGGCCTCCACCGCGCCCCTGGCGCAGGCCTGTGATGCAGGTCGTGTCTTCGCCGACCATGACGGCAACGGGCGCCACGACGCCGGCGAACCGGGTCTGCCGGGCATCCGTGTCTCCGATGGCACGCGGATCGTCGACACCGATGCGCAGGGGCGCTATCACGGGCTGTCGGGCGGCGACGCGCCGGTGTTCGTGATCAAGCCGGCCAGTCATGCCCTGCCGCGCGAG
>JAFAFY010000213.1 GCA_023423235.1 Pseudomonadota bacterium | reverse complement strand
GGGCGGACCTGGCCGGCGGCCGCTTCCTGGTCTGCGAATGCGCAGGCGAGGATGCGCTGGAAGCCGAGCTGGCGCGGCTGGACCCGGCCGAGCTGCTGGTCCCCGACGAGGACGGCTGGCCGGCGTTCGTCGGCGCGCGCAACGGCATGCGCCGGCGCCCGCCATGGCTGTTCGACAGCGACTCGGGGCGCCGCCAGCTGCTGCAGTTCTTCGGCCTGCACGACCTCACCGGTTTCGGTATCGAGGACAAGCCGCTGGCGGTCGCCGCCGCCGGCGCGCTGCTGGGCTATGTGGAGGAAACCCAGAAGCAGCGCCTGCCGCACCTGACCGCGATCGCGGTGGAAAGCGGCGATGGCGCGATCGCGATGAACGCCGCGACCCGCCGGCACCTGGAGCTCGACAGCCGCATCGACGGCGACACCCGCAACACCCTGCTGGGCGTGCTCGACAGCACCATCACGCCGATGGGCGGACGCCTGCTGCGGCGCTGGCTGCACCGCCCGCTGCGCGACCGCGACGTGCTGGATGCGCGCCTTCACGCGGTGGCGGCCCTGCTGGACGACAACGCCGGCAGTGCGACCGCGGCAAGCGCGGGCGAGGCCCTGCGCGAGCGTTTCCGCGCGCTCGGCGATCTGGAACGCGTGCTGACCCGCATCGCCCTGCGCTCGGCGCGGCCGCGCGACCTGTCCACCCTGCGCGATGGCCTGGCGCTGCTGCCCGAGGTGCGCGCGCTGCTGGCACCGCTGGATTCGCCGCGCCTGCGCGTGCTGCACGACGCCCTGGGCGAGCACGCCGCCGAGGCCCACCTGCTGGCGACCGCGCTGGTCGAACAACCGCCGGTGCTGGCGCGCGACGGTGGCGTGTTCGCCGATGGCTTCGACGCCGAGCTGGCCGAGCTGCGCCGGCTCAGCGAACACGCCGACCAGTTCCTGGTCGAGCTGGAAGCGCGGGAACGCGAGGCCAGCGGCATCGCCACGCTCAAGGTCGGCTACAACCGCGTGCACGGCTACTACATCGAGATCGGCAAGGCGCATTCGGCCAGGGCGCCCGCGCACTACACCCGGCGGCAGACGCTGACCAACGCCGAGCGCTACATCACCGAGGAGCTCAAGACCTTCGAGGACAAGGTGCTCTCGGCGCGCGAACGGGCACTGGCGCGCGAGCGGCTGCTCTACGAACAACTGCTCGATGCGCTGGGCGAGCGGCTGGAAGCGCTCAAGCAATGCGCCGGCGCGCTCAGCGAGCTGGACGTGCTGGCGTGCTTCGGCGAACGCGCACAGGCGCTGGACTGGTCGCGGCCGCAACTGGTGGACACGCCGGGCCTGCGCATCGAACGCGGCCGCCACCCGGTGGTCGAGGCGGTGCGCAAGGCGCCGTTCGAGCCCAACGACCTGGTGCTGGGCGACGGCGAGGCCTTCCACGACCGCCGCATGCTGGTGATCACCGGCCCGAACATGGGCGGCAAGAGCACCTACATGCGCCAGAACGCGCTGATCGTGCTGCTGGCGCATATCGGCAGTTTCGTGCCGGCGACGCGTGCCGTGCTCGGCCCGGTCGACCGCATCCTCACCCGCATCGGCGCCGGCGACGACCTGGCCAAGGGCCAGTCGACCTTCATGGTCGAGATGGCCGAGACCAGCTACATCCTGCACCACGCCACCGACGCCTCGCTGGTGCTGATGGACGAGATCGGCCGCGGCACCTCGACCTACGACGGCCTGGCGCTGGCCGATGCCTGCGCCCGCCATCTGGCCGCGAGCAACCGCAGCTACACCCTGTTCGCGACCCACTATTTCGAGCTGACCGCGCTTGCCCAGCCCGGCAGCGGCATCGCCAACGTGCACCTGGACGCCGTCGAGCATGGCGATGCGCTGGTGTTCATGCACGCCGTCAAGGACGGACCGGCGAACCGCAGCTTCGGCCTGCAGGTGGCGGCGCTGGCGGGCCTGCCGCGGGCGGTGGTGCGCGAGGCGCGCGCGCGCCTGGCCGAGCTGGAACATGGCCGCGACCGGCCCGTGCCGGCGCCGCTGTCGGCCGCCAACCTGGAGACGCCGCAGCAGATCGGGCTGTTCTCGCCGGCCTCGGCCGCGCTCGATGCGCTGGCCGCGATCGACCCCGACGAACTCACGCCCAGGCAGGCGCTGGAAGCGCTGTACCGGCTCAAGGCGCTGGGCTGATGCCGCGCCACGTCGTTCCCGCGCGACGTGGGCCACTGCCCGGCCGGGGTTGAGCGCGATGCACGCAAGCGCAGCGATCCCGGCATTCCTCGGCGGCATCGGCCTGTTCCTGCTGGGCATGCGGCTGATGACCGACGGCCTGACCACGTCGGCCGGCAGCGCACTGCGCGGCATCCTGTCGACGGCGACGCGCAACCCGCTGCGTGCGATCGGCTCGGGACTGGCCATCACCACCACCGTGCAGTCCTCGAGCGCGGTGATCTTCGCGACCATCGGTTTCGTCAACGCCGGCCTGCTGTCGCTGCAGCAGGCGATCGGGATCATCTACGGCGCCAACCTGGGCACCACGCTGACCTCGTGGCTGGTCGCGCTGACCGGCTTCGACCTGGACATCGGCGCCTGGGCGCTGCCGGCGATCGGCATCGGCGCCATGCTGTGGGCCGTTGCGCGCGGCTCGCGCAACGGCGCACTGGGCCAGGCGCTGGCCGGGTTCGGCCTGTTCTTCCTCGGCATCAGCGTGCTGCACGATGCGTTCTCGCATCTGGGCAACGACTTCTCGCTCGATGCGATCGGCGGCGACTCGGCGCTGGGCATCCTGGCCTTCGTCGCGGTCGGCATCGTGCTGACCCTGCTGACCCAGTCCTCCAGTGCGACGCTCGCGATCACCCTGACCGCCGCCGGCGGCGGCCTGGTGTCGCTGGAGCATGCCGCCGGCATGATCATCGGCGCCAACGTCGGCACCACGTCCACCGCGGTGCTGGCCGCGCTGGGCGCGACCGCGCCGGCCAAGCGCGTGGCCGCGGCGCATGTGGTGTTCAACGTCGTCACCGCGGTCGCCGCGCTGCTGTTGCTGCCGGCCCTGCTGTGGCTGGCGCGCACCATCGGCGGCTGGGTGACCGAGCCGCTGCAGGTCGCGCTGGTGCTGGCGGTGTTCCACACCCTGACCAAGCTGCTGGGCATCGGCCTGATGTGGCCGCTGACCCCACGCCTGGTGCGCATGCTGGAGCGGCGCTTCGGCAGCACCGGCGAGGACGACGGCAAACCGCGGTTCCTCGACCACAACGTCCAGGCCACGCCGGTACTGGCGGTCGATGCGCTGGGGCTGGAACTGCGGCGCATGGGCACGATCGCGAGCGGGCTGTGCATCGCGGTGCTGGAGGGTACCGACCGCCGCAACCGCAGCGATGGCAGCGCGCGCCTCGACAGCCTGCAGGTCGCGATCGGCGGATTCGTGGCCGGCATTCCGCGGCGCGACGACGACCCCTACCTGGCTGACACCCTGCCGAACGCGCTGCGCATCGCCCAGTACCACGTCAACCAGGCCGAGCTGGCGCGCGAACTCGGCGCGCAGCGCGCCAATGCGCACGTCGAGGTGCCCGGGCCCGCGCAGCACCTGGCCGAGCTGCGCAGCCAGGCCGACGCACTGCTGCGCCAGCTGCAGCGCGCGCCCGCCGATGGCGCCGCCGCAGCCGCGGGCCGCATACGTTTCGAACGCTGCTACCAGGCCTTCAAGACCAGCCTGCTGCGCGCCGGCAGCAACGGCCTGGTGGAACCGCAGCGGATGGCCGCGGTGCTGGAATATGGCAGCACCCTGCGCCGGATCTGCGACCAGGCGGTCAAGGCCGCGCTGCACCTGGCCGAGTTCAGTGCCAGGACTGCGTCGGGCGCTGGCGGCGACAACCCGCCTGCGGCAACGGCCGCGGCCGGCTGAGCGGCAACGCAGCTTCCCGCGGGCTGTCATCGCGGCGGTGCCCATCGGCGCTAAAGTGGCCGAGCGCATCCGCGTTCATTTTCAGGACTCCCGCCATGGCCACCTCTCTCGCCGACCAGTTGTTCAAGCAGCTCGATGGCGCGCCGCTGCAGCAGATCTCGCAACAGCTCGGCCTCGACCCCGCGCAGACCGCCAGCGCGGTCGGCACCGCGTTGCCGCTGCTGCTCGGCAAGCTCGGCCACAACGCCGCCCAGCCGCAGGGCGCGCAGTCCCTGCTCGGCGCACTGCAACGCGACTACGCCGGCGCCGACCTCGGCAGCATGCTCGGCGCGGTGCTCGGCGGCGGCAATGCGGCCGGCAGCACGACCGGCGCCAACGGCGCGGCGATCCTCGGCCACATCTTCGGCGGCAGCCAGCAGACCGCCGAAACCCAGCTCGGCCAGGCCACCGGCCTTGGCGGCCAGCAGGCCGGCCAGTTGCTGAAACTGCTGGCACCGCTGGTGCTGGCGTATCTGTCGAAGCAGTTCCTGCAGCAGGGCCAGGCACCGGCCGGCGCGGCCGCGGCGACCGACCTGGGCGCGCTGCTCGGCCAGGAAACCCGGGCCGCGCAGCAATCGGGCGTGGGCGGCCTGCTCGGCTCGATCCTCGACCAGGACGGCGACGGTCAGCTCGGCATCGGCGACCTGCTGAAGGTCGGCGGCAGCCTGCTGGGCGGCAAGCGCTGACGCAACCCGTCGCGGCAAGCCGGCAGCCGGAGGCGCGTTCCACCAGCGCGCCCCGGCCGTCGCGACGGAATCCGTCACCTGCCGGCAAACCGGCCAGTACGTTGACACAATCGCCCGCGTCTCCCGCGACGCGGGCCGCAGCTTCGCCAATCCCCATCGCATGCATCACCGCGCCGGGTCGCCGGGCGCGGTGATCGCCGGCCTCGGCCGCGCTCGCGGCGATCGATCCCGACGAATTCATCCCCAAGCAGGCGCTGGCAGCGCTACACCGGCTCAAGGCGCTGTCGTAACGGGAGAGAAATCCACTGTCCGCGCACCGTCGGCGCCGACGCGCGTGCTGTCGTGGAATCACCTGTGGCGACGCAGACCGGGCCCGGTTGCGACCGGAAACGGACGGCGACAGGCTCGATGGTTCTGCCGGCTGTGGTTCTCGGAGCAGGCCAAAGTTGAGCGTGATTGCAATGTCGGCTCGCTCGATAGCCAGCATCAATCGATCAATTGCCATCAATCGATTTGAAGTTTCCGGCATCGGGCCTTAGAGTCGTGCGCAAACCAAGCAGCCAGCCGTCGAAGGGGGAGCCAGCATGAACACGCCGCCCAACAAGAAGTGCCCCGTCACGCACCTCACCACCGACTTCGGCGCCCCGGTGCCCGACAACCAGAACAGCCTCACCGCCGGCCCGCGCGGCCCGCTGCTGTCGCAGGACGTGTGGCTGCACGAGAAGCTCGGCAACTTCGTGCGCGAGGTGATCCCGGAGCGGCGCATGCATGCCAAGGGCTCAGGCGCCTTCGGCACATTCACCGTCACTCACGACATCACCAAGTACACCCGGGCGGCGATCTTCTCCAAGGTCGGCAAGAAGACCGAGATGTTCGCCCGTTTCACCACCGTGGCCGGCGAGCGCGGCGCGGCCGACGCCGAGCGCGACATCCGTGGCTTCGCGCTGAAGTTCTACACCGAGGAAGGCAACTGGGACATGGTGGGCAACAACACTCCCGTGTTCTTCATCCGCGATCCACGCAAGTTCCCGGATCTCAACAAGGCCGTGAAGCGCGACCCGCGCACCAACCTGCGCTCGGCCACCAACAACTGGGATTGGTGGACCCTGCTGCCCGAAGCCTTGCACCAAGTCACCATCGTGATGAGCGATCGCGGCATCCCGAAGTCCTACCGCCACATGCACGGCTTCGGCTCGCACACCTACAGCTTCTGGAACGAGGCCGGCGATCGCTACTGGGTGAAGTTCCATTTCCGCACCCAGCAGGGCATCGAGAACCTCAGTGACGCCGAAGCCGCCGAGGCCGTCGGCACCGACCGCGAAACCCACCAGCGCGACCTGTACGAGGCGATCGAACGCGGCGACTTCCCGAAGTGGAAGCTGTACATCCAGGTGATGCCCGAAGCCGAGGCCGAGAAGGTGCCCTACCATCCCTTCGACCTGACCAAGGTGTGGCCCAAGGGCGACTACCCGCTGATCGAGGTCGGCGAGTTCGAGCTCAACCGCAATCCGGAGAACTTTTTCGCCGACGTCGAACAGGCGGCATTCGCGCCCAGCAATCTGGTGCCGGGCATCAGCGCCTCGCCGGACAAGATGCTGCAGTCACGCCTGTTCAACTACGCCGACGCGCAGCGCTACCGCCTGGGCACCAACTACCAGCAGATTCCGGTCAACAAGGCACGCTGCCCGGTCAACAGCAACCACCGCGACGGCATCGGCCGCGTCGACGGCAACTACGGCAGCCTGCCCCACTACGAGCCCAACAGCTTCAACCAGTGGCAGGAACAACCGCAGTTCCGCGAGCCGCCGCTGAAGATCGCCGGCGACGCCGACTGGTGGAACTTCCGTGACGACGATGCCGACTACTACAAGCAACCCGGCGACCTGTTCCGGCTGATGACCCCGGAAAAGCAGCAGTTGCTGTTCGACAATACCGCCCGCGCGATGGGCGATGCCCCGGACTTCATCAAGCGCCGCCACGTCGAGAACTGCAGCAAGGCCGATCCGGCCTATGGCGCCGGTGTCGAGGCCGCGCTGCGCAAGCTGGGTGCGTTCGCGGCGGAACAGTCGCCCAACAGCCTGGGGCAGGAGTAGACCGCTAGCCATGACCGAGGGCGCGGCGCTTCAGCTGGCGTCGATGTCGCCCAGCGCGCGGATCAGCCGCCGCGCGCGCTTGTCCGGTTTGTGCTCGGGTGCGCGATAGCCGGCGCGGGCCGCGCGCAGTTCGGCGTTGCGGGCCTCGCGGGCGAGACGCGAGGCCTCGGATTCGAGATACAGCATGCGCGCGACGGCGGCCGGGCCGCGGCTGTCGGACAGCGCCTGCACCACCACCTCGAAGCGCTCCTCGCCGCGCTCGATCCGCAGCGCATTGCCCAGCCGCACCGCGCGCGCCGGCTTGGCGCGCTGGCCGTCGACATCGACCTTGCCGGTCTCGATCGCCTGCTTGGCCAGCGCCCGCGTCTTGAAGAAGCGCGCGGCCCACAGCCACAGGTCCAGGCGCACGCTGTCGGCGGTCGTCGGCGCGGCGTTCATCGGCAGGGACCCGTTGGCCAGGGAGCGGCGGTCATGATGCCGCAGTGGAATCGGCGGCGGGCAGATCGAGCGCGGCGCGCAATCCCGGATCGAGGTTGCCCAGTTGCAGGCGGCCATCGTAGCCGCTGGCGATGTCGCCGACGATCGACAGCCCGAGGCCATGACCGGCCACGCGGGTGTCGAGCCGGGTGCCGCGTTGCATCGCATCGTCCATCGCCGCCGCCTGCATGCCGGGGCCGTCGTCGTCGACCAGGAGCCACAGCCGCGTGCCATCGCGCCGGGCATGGATGCGCACGCGCGAGGACGCCCACTTGACCGCGTTGTCGACCAGGTTGCCCAGCATGTCCTCCAGGTCCTCGCGCGCACCGGCGAACACCAGCGCCGGGTCCACGTCGACCTGCAGCGTGACGCGGCCATCGCCGGCATGGGCGAACAGCGCCGCCAGCGCCTCGGCGACCGGCGCCACCGCGGTGCGCTGGCGGCCGTCGCTGGCGAAACCGCCGACCAGGCGCCGCTCGACCTCGGCCTGCATGCGCTGGACCTGGCTGGCGACGACGCTGGCGATCTCCGGCCCCGGGCGCTGGGCCTCGGCCGACAGCACCGCCAGCGGCGTCTTCAGCGCATGCGCCAGGTCGGCCGCGGCATGGCGCGCGCGTTCGACCCGGCGGCCGTGCTCGTCGAGCAGTTCGTCGATCTGCTGCGCCAGCGGCGCGGCCTCGGCCGGCCAGCGGTCGCCGCCGAAGCGCACGTCGTCGCCATTGCGCACCCGCGCCAGGATGCCGCGCATGCGCCGCAGCGGGCGCAGGCCCCATTCCACCTGCCAGGCCAGCAGCGCCAGCAGTGCGGCGGCGGCGCCGGCGAAGGCCAGCATCGCCAACCGCCGGAACTCGCGGGTGCCCGCGATCACGTCGCCGCGGTCGGCCGCCACCAGCACCGGCACCGGCGCGGCGACGCCCGGCAGGCGCAGTTGCTGCGCGCGCACCCGCAACTGCTGGTCGCGCGGCCCCACGGCCTGGGTCCACAACGCCGGCCCGGGCGGCACCTGCACATCGAGCGCAAGATCGGCGTCCCACAACGAGCGCGACTGGCGCGCGCCGGCGCCCTCGCCGATCCGCCAGTACCAGCCGGAGAACACCCGCGCGTAACGCTCGTCGGCGGGCTCGCGGCGCAACTGCCAGTTGCCGTCGGGCGTGGCTTCCAGCAGGCCGGCCACGGTGGCGAAATCGTCGTCGAGGCGCTGGTCGAGCGCGCGCTGGCCGTAGCGTTCGAACATCGCGCCGAGCAGGCTGCCGGCGATCAGCGTCGCGATCGCCACGCCCGCGGCGCCGGCCAGCCACAGGCGCAGGCGCAGCGACAGCGCGTGCCGGCCGCTCATTCCCCGACTGCTCATGCCCCGGCTGCCATGCCCGGCCCCGCGCATACCCCGCCACCACTCATGCCTGCGCCGACAGGCGGAAGCCCTGCCCGCGCACGGTGTGCAGCAGCGCCACGCCGAGCTTGCGGCGGATGCGCCCGACCAGGACGTCGAGCACGTTGGAATCGGGGTCGTAGCCGTTGTCGTAGACGTGCTCGCCCAGTTCGGCGCGGCTGACCACGCGGCCCTCGTGATGGATCAGATAGGCCAGGATGCGGTACTCCTGCGCGGTCAGCGCCAGCGGCTCGCCATCGCGCAGGAAACGGCCGGCGTGGGCGTCGAGTTCCAGCGGCCCGCAGCGCAGGCGCGGCGAAGCGTGCCCGGTGCTGCGCCGGATCAGCGCGTGCAGGCGCAGCACCAGTTCCTCGATCTGGAAGGGTTTGGTCAGGTAATCGTCCGCGCCGGCGGTGAAGCCGGCCAGCTTGTCGTGCCAGCGGCTGCGCGCGGTCAGCACCAGCACCGGCAGCGTGCGCCCGGCCTCGCGCCAGCGGTGTAGGACCGACACGCCATCCAGCCCCGGCAGCCCGAGGTCCAGCACGGCGGCGTCGTAGTCCTCGGTCTGGCCGCGGAATTCGGTGTCGATGCCGTCGCCCACGTGGTCGACCGCGAAACCGGCGGCGGCCAGCGCCGCGGCGACGCGCGCCGCGAGTTCGGCATCGTCCTCGGCCAGCAGGATGCGCATCAGTCGTCGATCTCGATCTCGAGCAGTCGCCCGCTGCGCGCATCGTACGTCAGCTCGACCACGCGGCCGTCGCGCATCAGGATCTCGATCTCGTACTCGTCGTGGTCGTCGTCGAGTTCAACCTCGATGACGCGGCCGGGATAACGCCGTTCGGCGTCGGCCAGCAGGCGCTCCAGCCGCACCAGCGTGCCGCGTCGCACGCCGTCGCGCGCATAGTCCGAATCGCCGCCGCGGCGCGACGGGCCTTCCGCGCCCGCAGGCATGGCCAGCAGGCAGGCCAGCAGGACGACGGCGGTGGGCAGCAGAGACAGGCGCATGGGCGACAGTCTGGGCAGCGGCATTAACCGGTTCGTGAACGCATCGATCAGAACGCGGTTAAGCGCCGTATGGAGACTGGCCGCAACCCCGGAGCCACCGGGCATTCGACCAAGGAGTTTTCCATGTTGCGTTCCCCCATCGCCGCCGCCGTCCTCGCCACCGCCGGCATCCTCGCCGTCGCCACCCCGCTGGCCTTCGCACAGGACCACGCCCGCGGCACCAGCGCCCGGGACGACATCCACCATGCCGCCGAGGCCGCACGCGTGGACCCCCGCAACGCGCGCAACGGCGCATCGATCGACCGCATCCTCGACGATGCCCGCCGCCGTCATCCGGGCCGGGTCCTCGAAGTGTCCTACGACGACGGCGAGTACGACATCGAGATCCGCCAGAACGACGGCCGCATCGTCGAACTGGAGTACTCGGCGCGCACCGGCCGCCTGCTCGACACCGACTACGACGACTGACCGCGCG
>JAFAFY010000162.1 GCA_023423235.1 Pseudomonadota bacterium | reverse complement strand
ACCCGGCAGAAGATCGAGCAGATGCAGCTGCCCAGCGTGGAGACGGTCAACGAGCGCCGCGTCGACCGCTTCCTCGGCAAGATCACCAGCGCGCTGGAAGGCAGCGAACTGGGCCTGTACCGCGACCTGGTGGAACGCTACGAGCGCGAACACAACGTGCCCGCCGCCGAGATCGCCGCCGCCCTGGCCAAGGTCGTGCAGGGCGACACGCCGCTGCTGCTGGACCCGCCGCGCAAGCCGGAGAAGCCCGCGTTCGAGCGCGAGTATGTCGAGCGCCCAGGCGGCCGTGAGGCCTCGCGCGCCGCGCGCGAACCGCGCGAGCCCCGCGAACAGCGCGAAGCGCGTCCGCCGCGCGCCGACAGCGGCCCGCGCGAAGCCGAGGTGGGCATGGAGACCTTCCGCATCGAGGTCGGTTACGTGCACGGCGTGCAGCCGGGCAACATCGTCGGCGCGATCGCCAACGAGGCCGACCTGGAAAGCCGGTACATCGGCCGCATCGACATCCGCGACGACTACAGCCTGGTCGACCTGCCCGAAGGCATGCCGCGCGAACTGCTGGAACACCTGAAGAAGGTCCGCGTCGCCGGCCAGCAGATCCGTATGCGCCGCGCCGACGAAGGCGACACCGCCGCCGCGCCGCCGCGTGGCAAGCGCCCGTTCGGGGGCAAGCCGGCCGGCCGGCCCGGTGGCGGTTTCCGTGCCGGTGGCCCCGGCGGCGGCCCGCGTCGTGGCCCGCCGAAGCCGCGCTGACACGCGCTTGCCGACCTGTCGCCGCGAACGCGGCCAACGCCGCGTTCCGCGCGCAACCGCGGACATGCAACCCTGCCCGCATGCCGGCATCCAGGGCGATGCCGGCCGGGTGACACCGGCCTCGGCTGCGCGCGGCCCGGCCATGCGCCTCTGCTAGGCTTGCGCGCATGAACGATGTTGCAGCAGCGGACGCGATCGCAGCCCCGGTCCGGACAGGCGTCCCAATGTCACGGCGTTTCCGTGGCTTCCTGCCGGTGGTGGTGGATGTGGAGACCGGCGGTTTCGACGCCGGCCGCCATGCGCTGCTGGAAATCGCCGCGATCCCGCTGGAACTCGACGACGCCGGCCAACTGGTACTGGGCACGTCGGCACATGCCCATGTCGTGCCGGCCGAGGGCACCCAGATCGACCCGCAGTCGCTGGAAGTCACCGGCATCGACATCCATCACCCGTTCCGCCTGGCCAAGCCCGAGCACGAAGCGCTGGAACACATCTTCGCCGCGGTGCGGGCGGCGGTACGCAGGCACAACTGCCAGCGCGCGATCCTGGTCGGACACAACGCCCATTTCGACCTCGGCTTCGTCAATGCCGCGGTCGCGCGCAGCGGCCACAAGCGCAATCCGTTCCATCCCTTCAGCGTGTTCGACACGGTCACGCTGGCTGGCGTCGCCTACGGCCAGACCGTGCTCGCAAGGGCAGTGCAGGCCGCCGGTTTCCACTGGGATCCGGCGCAGGCGCACTCGGCGCTGTACGACACCGAACAGACCGCGCGGCTGTTCTGCCGGATCGCCAACGCCTGGCCGGCGCCGTCGCCGCAGGGCTGATCCGGCGCTAACGGCGCAGCTAACGGCGCAATGCCCGCGCGCGGTCCGGCTCAGGCCGAGGCCAGCTTCAGGCCGATGATGCCGGCGACGATCAGCGCCAGGCTGACCAGGCGCCCTGGGTTCGCTGGATCGCCCAGCAGCACGATGCCAAGGATCACGGTGCCAACGGCGCCGATCCCGACCCAGATGGCATAGGCGGTACCGACGGGCAGCGTCTTCATTGCCACCCCGAGCAGCGCGACACTGATCGCCATCGCCGCGACCGTGCCGATGCTCGGCCACAGCCGGGTGAAACCGTCGGTGTACTTCAGGCCGATCGCCCAGCCGATCTCGAACAGGCCGGCGAGCACGAGAATGATCCAGGACATGTACAGAACCTCCATCGAAGCGATGGGGCCGTCCCCGGGTGGAATGGAGCGGCGGGGTCGTCCCCGCTTCCCGCGCGTGATCGGGTCAGCGCGCTGGGCATGATTGTCGCGTATCGCCGCTGGCGCGGATGACCCGCGTGTAACCCGCCCGGGCGCGGTCCGCGCCGGCAATGCATGCCGCACGCTATTGCGGCGGCGTCTCCAGCCGGCCCCCCGCGCGCAATGCACGCAGCAGGCCATAGAGGCTGATCGCGATCCACGCCAGCTGCATCAGCAGCACCGGCAGGTTGAAGTTGCCGTACAGCGACAGCACGATACCGACCGCGCCGACCAGGTTGAGCATCAGGTACGGCAGGCCCGCCCCCGACAGCCGCGTGACCTGGAGCAGGAAGTACGCCACCACGATCAGCAGCGCGCCGATGATGCCGCTCCACTGGTGCCATTGCAGATCCATGGGTCTGTGCTCCTTTCGGAAAAGGTGGTCCGGCGGGTACCGGATGCGGGCGCCACGCGCGTCGCGGCGCACGTCCGTGCCGGGCTTGCGGGGCGGATGATCCACCGCATCACCCGGGCACGCAATCAGGCCAGCCGCTGGCGCACCGCCTCGAACAGGGTGACGCCGGCCGCGACCGAGACGTTGAGGCTCTCCACGCCGCCGGCGGCATCGGCGCCCGGCATCGGAATGGTGACCAGCCCGTCGCAGTGCTCGCGCGTGAGCCGGCGCAGGCCGTCGGCCTCCCCGCCCAGCACCAGCGCCACATTGCCGCGCAGGTCGGTCGCGTACAGCGACGTGCTGGCCTCGCCGGCCAGACCGTAGATCCACACCCCGAGCTTCTGCAGGTCGCGCAGGCTGCGCGAGAGGTTGGTCACCCGCACCACCGGCACGCTGTCGGCGGCGCCGGCCGAGGTCTTGCGCACGGTGGCGTTGACCTGCACCGCCTTGTCCTTGGGAATCACTACCGCGGTGACGCCGGCGGCCGCGGCGCTGCGCAAGCAGGCGCCGAGGTTGTGCGGGTCCTGCACGCCATCGAGCACCAGCACGAGCGCCTTGCCCGCGGCAGCCTCGACCAGGCCTTCCAGTTCGTTCTCGTCCCAGGTCTTTGCCGCGGCGTAGCGGGCGGCCGCGCCCTGGTGGCGCAGGCCACCGGCCACGCCGTCGAGCGCCTGCTGCGCCACCCGGCGCACGTCGATGTCGCGGCGCCGCGCGCTGGATTCGATCTCGGCAATGCGCGGATTCTTCGCGCCTGCCTCAAGCAGCACCTCGCGCACGTTGTCGGCGTCGTGTTCGACGGCCGCGGCCACGGCATTGATGCCGACGATCCACTGGTTCTGTTTGCTCATGCGGGGGTGAATTGGGGATTGGGATTGGGGTTGGGGATTGGGGATTAGGGATTCGG
>JAFAFY010000133.1 GCA_023423235.1 Pseudomonadota bacterium | reverse complement strand
GCGATCTCCGGCACCTCGTGGATCGTTGCCGGCGGCCTGCAGATCTGGATCGACGGCGGCCAGGAGGTTTCGCTGGCCTGGCAGTCGGTGCCCTACCTGCTGCTGACCTTCGGGGAGGTGCTGGTCTCGGCGACAGCGCTGGAATTCGCCTACAGCCAGGCGCCGCAGGCGATGAAGGGCGTGATCATGGCCTTCTGGTATCTCACCAGCACCTTCGGCAGCCTGTGGGTGCTGCTGACCAACGCCGGCGTGCGCAACGAGGCCGTCACCGCGTACATCGCCTCGACCGGGCTCAGCGAAAACGCCTTCCTGATGTTCTTCCTCGCCGCATTCGCGTTCATCGCAGCGCTGGCGTTCGGGCTCTACGCCCGGCGCTACCCGATGCAGGACAACTACCGCGTCGCCTGATTCGCGGCGCACACGAGGAACCATGCCCTGATGAATGTCGGACCAATGACCCTGCTGCTGATCGCGATCACCGCGCTCGTGTCGTGGCAGGCGTTCGAGAAACCGCAGCTGCTGGCGCGGCTGATCCTGTGGCCGCCGGCGGTGGACCGCTACCGCCAGTACGACCGCCTGCTCACCAGCGGCTTCATCCACGCCGACTGGCAGCACCTGATCTTCAACATGATCACGCTGTTGTTTTTCGGCGGCGGCATCGAGGCGGCGTTCCGGCCCTACATCGGCCCGGTCGGGTTCGTGCTGTTCTACCTGTCGGCGATCGTGGTCGCGATCCTGCCCAGCTACCTGCGCCATCGCCACGACCCGAACTACCGCAGCCTGGGCGCGTCGGGTGCGGTCTCGGCGGTGCTGTTCGCCTCGATCCTGATCAACCCCTGGTCGATGCTGCTGGTGTTCTTCATCCCGATGCCTGCCATCGTGTTCGGTGTCTGCTACATCGGCTACAGCCTGTGGATGGACCGCCGGGGCGGCGACAACATCAACCACAGCGCGCATCTGTGGGGCGCAGGCTACGGCATCCTGTTTACGGTGATGATGGAGCCACGGGTACTGGGCGCGTTCGTCGACCGGCTGCTGTCGCCCTCGTTCTGAACCACGGCGCGGCGCGGGCCGCAGCGCTCACCGCATCTGCATCCGCAGCGTGTTAGTCATGCAGGCACATCCGCAATGATGGAGTCAGTCCATGGCAGTCACGCGTGCGAAAGCCAATACCCTGCTCAACGCGAGCGAGATGGGTCTCTACGACGACAGCCGCGCCAATGCGTTGCGCGGTCACAGCGCCGTCCAGCTGGCGCGCCTGGTGTCGCGCTCCCGGACCGCGCGCGATCGTGCCCGGGATCTGGAAAAGCGGCAGAAACTCGCCCTGCGCCAGCGTACCGGCAGCAAGACCGGGCGCAGCGGAGCTGCGAACGCGCGCACCGGCGAGAAGGCCGAGCTGCTGGCCGACATCCTCAAGCGCTTCGAGGCGCAGCACAAGGATCTCGCCAGACGCGAGCGTGATGCGCTGAAGCAGGCCTCCGCTGGAAAGGCGGCCGCGGCGGGGAAGGCGGCTGCGAAGAAGCCTGCGGCAAAGAAGACGGCGGCGAGCAAGCCAGCTGCGAAGAAGGCGGCAGGCGGGCGCAAGGCAGCGAAGCAGCCTGCGACGACGACGCGCGCGGCCGGCAAGATGCCCGCGAGAAAGACGGCGGTGACCAACACGACTGCGAAGAAGAAGGCGGCTGCGAAACAGGTGGCAAAAAAGACGGCGGCAAAGAAGACGGCGCCGGCCTCCACGCGTGCGCCCGCGAAGCGCGCATCGGCAGTGAAGCGCACGCCCACGGCACCTGCTGCTGGCAATGGTGCCGGCAAGGCTGACGCCAGCAATGCCGGGGCGAAGAAGGCTGCCGCGAAGACATCTGCTGCCCGCAAGTCCGCTGCGAAACCCGCCGCCGGCATCTCGCCGAAAAAGGCGCTGGCCAACACCCGCAAGCTGCTCGCGCAGCATAACGCCGAGGCGCAGTCGCCCAGGCCGTGGCAGCAGATCGAAGACGGCGGCGGGGCATTGCCCGCGCCTGGCTACCAGTCGGGACAGGCTGCGCGCAAGGCGAACGCGCTGCATGCCGCGGAGAGCCGGCTGGTCCCGATCCAGGGCAGCATCAGCACCCGCGACCGCCGCAACCAGGGCAAGCGCGACCACCGCAGCAGCGACGAATAGTCCTGTCGGGCCTTCGCATCGCCGGTCCGCGCCGGCGATGCACGACAGTCAGTGTGGCTCCGGCACGCCCTCGTCGCGGTCGCCATAGGTTTCCAGCAACTGCTGGTAGACCACGCGGTCGAGCTGCTCGAATTCGACGGACGTGGTCATGCCGTCGTGGACCAACTGATACAGGCGCTCCAGCGTCTGATGTTGCTGCTGTTGTCCGTTGCCATCGGGCATTGCCTCGGCTCCTGTTCGTATCGCCATCGCGGTTGCTGTTTGCAGGCGCAGATTCCATGCCAGACCATTCCGTGATCAGCATCCGGTTTCGGGTGACGACAGGGGGCAGTGGACTGTCGCTGTTCGCGCATCCGCGTGACGCACTGCGTCAAATCGGTGCGGCGACAAGGCGCGCCGCTGGGTCTGGCATGCTGCGTGCCCATGCCTGCCGATCTGCGGCGCGATGTCTGCCGCGCGCCCCCCGTTCGCTCTCCGAGGACCCCTGCCATGCCGACACCTGCGATCCAGCACGACCCGCAGCGCCAACGGTTCGAGTTCGATCTCGATGGCATGTGCGGCGCCCTGGAATACCGGATTTCCGGGGGTTTTCTGACCATCCTGCACACCGAGGTCGATCCGGCGCTCGCCGGGCGTGGCCTGGGTGGGCAGTTGGTCGAAGCTGCGCTGGCCTATGCGGACGAGGCCGGCCTGCAGGTCGACTCGCGCTGCGGGTTCGCCACGCGATACCTGCAGGCGCGCGCCTCCTGACCGCGTCCGCGGTCACGCTTCCCGGTCGCGACGCGGGTTGTTCACATTTCCGTCCGCATTTCGGGTATCGTTCGCCCACTGTTCAAGGCCGGGATCACGGTACATCGTGGCTCCGATGCGGTAGATCCAACCGCTGTACGGCCGGTTATCCGGTCGGGACGATCCGCTCCATCGCTTTCGCGTTACCCCTTGCTAGACAGTCGCGGCGCCATCCATCCAGGTGGCAGTCGTGTTCCCATGACCAAACTGCTTCAAGGAGTAACACAATGTCTGAGCGTCAGACCGGAACCGTCAAGTGGTTCAACGATGCCAAGGGCTTCGGCTTCATCACCCCGGAAAGCGGCCAGGACCTGTTCGTCCACTTCCGTTCGATCCAGGGCACCGGCTTCAAGTCGCTGCAGGAAGGCCAGAAGGTTTCCTTCAAGGTCGTCCAGGGCCAGAAGGGCCTGCAGGCTGACGAAGTGCAGGCGATCTAAAGCGCCCGCTTCTGCTTGACCCGAACCCCGGACGTCACCGTCCGGGGTTTTTTGTTGTTGTCCGGGCTGCCTCCTGGGCGATGCCGGCGGGTCGTCCCGCGCTCACGGCAAGGCCACGCCGGCCCCGCTATTTTCCTACCGGATATTTCGCCGCGCGGCCGGTTGCGCAAGGGATCGATGTGATGAGAAGGATGTTGCTGTGCCTGCTGCCCCTGGCCCTGATCGCCTGCCAGCGCGACGTGCCGCCGGCGCCGGCAACCCCTGCGGCGCAGGGTGAACTGCCGGCCGCGGATGACGTGCAGCCGCTGCCCGACGAGGTGCCGGAGCTCAAGGACGTGGTGGAGATGGACTCGCGTTACATCGTGGGCATCACCTATCCACCCGAGGCCAACCGCTATCCCGGGCTTGCCGCCGAACTCTACGGCTATGCGCGCTCGGCGCGTGATGAACTGATGGAGGCCGTCGAGGGCGCCGCCGACCTGCAGCCCGGGGTCATGTACGACCTGTCGCTGCGTTTCAGCGTGGTCGCCGATACCCCGGCGCTGCTGGCGATCGCCGCCGATGGCAGCACCTATACCGGCGGTGCGCACGACAACCCGTTGATCGAGCGCTTCGTGTGGCTGGTGCCCGAGCAGAAGCTGCTGCTGGCGGACGACCTGCTGACCGACGCCGATGGCTGGACCGTGGTGTCGCGTTACGTACGTGAGCAGCTGCACGCGGCACTCTCGCAGCGCATCGACGCCGACGAGCTCGAACCCGAAGAGCGCAGCCGTCTGCAGCGCACCGCGGGTCGCATGATCGACGAGGGTTCGCAGCCGGACGTGGCCAATTTCCGCCAGTTCGAGCCCGTTGCCGGGCGCGACGGAAAGCTGTCGGGCCTGCGCTTCGTGTTCCCGCCCTACCAGGTCGGCCCGTATTCGGACGGCATCCAGACCGTGGAAGTGCCGGCATCGGTGCTGTTGCCCTACGTCGCCGCGCCGTACCGGGGGCTGTTCGCGGCCGACTGAGGCCTGCTGCGGCGCGACCGGGTTCGCGCTAGCATGCGGAGGCAAGGCACGGGGGTGCCGTGCCCGGATACAGCGTCATGCGTGCCGACGACCGTGCCACACGTCGTCTGCAGTCCCTGCTTGACGATGCGGATGTGCTGATCGGTGGTCCGCGTCCCTGGGATTTGCAGGTCCATGATGACCGCCTCGCGGTCCGCCTGCTTGCGCAGGGCTCGCTCGGGCTCGGCGAGTCCTACATGGACGGTTGGTGGGACGCCGCCAGTCTCGACGGCTTCCTGGTCCAGCTGCTGCGCGCGCGGCTCGACGAGCGCGTGCACAGCCTGCCGGAAATCCTCGACGGCCTGCGCGCGCGGCTGCTGAACCTGCAGCGGGGACGGCGCAGTTTCGAGGTCGGCCTGCGCCACTACGACCTCGGCAACGACCTCTACGCGAAGATGCTGGGCCGGCGCCTGGTCTACAGCTGCGGCTACTGGCGCAATGCCGATTCCCTCGACGATGCCCAGGTGGCCAAGCTCGACCTGTGTTGCCGCAAGCTGGGACTGGCGCCGGGCATGCGGCTGCTGGACATCGGTTGCGGCTGGGGCGAGCTGCTGAAGTTCGCGGCCGAGCGCTATGGCGTTTCCGCTGTCGGCGTGACGGTATCGGCAGAACAGGCCGAGTACGCGCGCCAGCTGTGCGCAGGGCTGCCGGTCGAGGTGCGGCTGCAGGACTATCGCCAGCTCGACGCGCGCTTCGACCGGGTGGTGTCGGTGGGCATGTTCGAGCATGTCGGGGCCAAGAACTACCGCGGCTATTTCGACGTGGTGCGGCGCTGCCTGGACGAGGACGGCCTGTTCCTGCTGCACACGATCGGCGGCAACCGGTCCCGCCAACTGGCCGATCCCTGGATCAGCCGCTACATCTTTCCCAACTCGGTGCTGCCCTCGGCCGCGCAGGTCACCGCGGCCTGCGAGGGCCGGTTCGTGATCGAGGACTGGCACAACTTCGGCGCCGACTACGACCGCACCCTACAGGCCTGGCGCGACAACATCGAGGCGGCCTGGGACCAGCTTCCGGCGCGCTACGACAGCCGGTTCCGGCGCATGTGGCGCTTCTACCTGGCCGGTTCGATGGCCAGCTTCCGCACCCGCCGCATCCAGTTGTGGCAACTGGTGCTCTCGCCCGGTGGCGTGCCCGGCGGTTACCTGGCGCCGCGCTGAGCAAGCGCGCCGATGGTCGGCAACGCGGCCAGGGTCGCGCCGATCTCGGCGTCGAGTTTCAGCGCCGCCAGCGCGTCGGCGCGGGTGCTGCCGCGGTTGAGGATCGCCAGCGGCAGGTCGGCATCGACCGCGCGCCGGGCGAAGCGGAACCCGGAATAGACCATCAGCGAGGAGCCGATGACCAGCATGCCGTCGCTGGCATCGAGCGCGGCCTGCGCCTGCCAGACCCGCTCGCGCGGGACGTTCTCGCCGAAGAACACCACGTCCGGTTTCAGCAGGCCGCCGCAATCGCGGCAATGCGGCGGTACGAAACGGAATTCGGCATCGGCAGCGATGTCGGCGTCGCCATCGGGCGCGGTGGCGGC
>JAFAFY010000126.1 GCA_023423235.1 Pseudomonadota bacterium | reverse complement strand
TGCCGATGTGGCCCAGCGCCCAGTTCACCAGGCCGTAGCTGGTGTGGAACAGATAGCGCCAGATCACCGCCACGGCGACCAGCGTCGTCACCACCGGTGCGAACAGCGCGGTGCGGAACAGACCCTTGAAGCGCGCGACCTTGGCATTGAGCAGCAGCGCCGCGCCGAGCGATACGCCGATCGACAGCGGCACGCCGACGACGACGAAGTACGCCGTGTTGCCCAGCGATTTCCAGAACAGCGGCGTCTGCAGCAGTTCCCAGTAGTTGCCCAGGGCGACGAAGCGCAGGTGCGAGAGGTCGGCCAGCGCGTAGAGGTCGAAATCGGTCAGGCTCAGCAGCAGCGCCGAGGCCACCGGGATGCCGAAGAACAGGCCGAGCACGATCAGCGCCGGCCCGGCGAACACCCAGCCTGCCGTGCTAGCGCGCATGCGGCGTTGCTCCCGTGGCCTGGGTCGCCGGCCGCGATGCCTGCGCATCCGGCGCCTGCACGTTTCCGGCGTCGCGCTCGCGTACCCAGCGGCGCTTCTCCAGCAGCGTATCGACCCGCGCGTCGAGTTGGCGCAGGGCCGCGTCCTGAGACATGCCGCCGCGCACCACGCGCTCGCTCGCCAGGCGCATCTCCTGCACGATCCGCTCCCACTCCAGCACCTGCGGCGTCGGCCGCACGCGTTCGAGCTGGTCGCGGAACGCCTGCGCATACGGGTCCTCGCGCAGCTGCGGGAAGTCCCAGGTGCTGCGACGCGGCGGCAGGTTGCCGATCATCGCGTGGAAGCGCTGCTGGATCTCGGGTCGCGACAGGAATTCCATCAGCTGCCAGCTGGCGTCCTTGTTGGGCGAATCGCGGAACAGCACCAGCGAGGTACCGCCGGCGATGCCCGCGCCGGGGCCGTCCGGGCCCGGCAACGGCGCGGTGCCCCACTGGTCCTGCAGACCCGCCGGCATGCGGTTGCGGAACTCGCGGATGTTCCACGGCCCGGACACATAGAACGCGAAGAACCCGCGCCCGAACTCGTCCCAGACATTGGAGATCTGGGTCTCGGACATCTTCGGCGCCCAGTTCTGCGCAAACAGGTTGGCGTAGAAGGCCATCGCGCGGCGGAAGCCGGGGCTCTCGAAATTGCCGCGGGTATCGTCGTCGCGCAGCAGCGGGTCGTCCTGCTGCAGGCCGAACGACAACAGTTGCTCGAACTCGTTGAGCGGCACCATCACCGCGTAGCGCGACGGCCCGACGTGCGCCTTGACCGCGGCCATCGCCGCTTCCCACTCGGCCCAGGTCGTGGGCAGCGCCGTCACCCCGGCCTCGGCCAGGATGTCCTTGCGGTAGAACAGCAGCCGGGTGTCGATGTACCAGGGCACGCCGAGCAGACGATCGTCGATGACGTTGGTCTGCCAGATGCCGGGAAAGTAATCGGCCTGGTCGATCACCGGCGAGGCATCGACCCGCGACTGCAGCGGCTCCAGCGCACCGAGCACCGCGAACTCCGGCACCCAGGTGTTGCCCAGCTGGCAGATGTCCGGCAGCGCGCCGGCGGCGAATGCGGTCAGCAGTTTCTCGTGCGCCGACGTCCACGGAATCTGCTGCACCTGCACGCGGATGCCCGGATGGGTAGCCTCGAATTCGCGCACAAGCTCCGACACCACCTCGGCCTCGCGGCCCATCGCCCAGAAGCGGATCACCACCTCGTCGGACCTGCGCGCGCAGCCGGCCAGCAGCAACGCCGCCACCAGCAGCAACGCGCACGCGCGCACGCCGGCAAGGCGCGCGTGGCACGTCAGGACGCGGGCCGCCTGCCCGGCCATCGTCAGTCCGCCGGCTCTGGTTCGGATGCGCGTCCCGGCGCAGGCGCGGGCGGCGGCGCCTCGCGGGCCGGCGCCGCATTGGCCGCGCGCGATTCGGCAATGCCGATCGAACGCGCCATCGCCGCGTCGGTGTCCGGCGGGCCGGAATCCTTGGGTTCGTCCTCGCCGGCCAGCCAGCCGCCGGTGAAACCCGCACGCTCCAGGCCGGCGCGGATGTAGGGGTTCTTCTTCATCACGTTCCAGACGAAGTCGTTGCGGTAGTTGGCGATCATCGCCAGGATCGGTCCCTGGTCGATGGCGATGTAGTCGCTGGCCACCCAGCCCCGGCCCGGCACCAGGCGGCCGGTCTTCAGCGGTACGTCCTCGTAGGTGAAGCTGGGATTGAACGCATCGAGGAACCCGTAGCTGGAATACAGGTAGTCGCCGTAGCGGCGGTGCAGCTCCTCGGTGGCGGGAATGACGATCTCCGGCGCGAACGCGATCGAGGCAACCGCAGCGGTCGGCGCGATGGTGCCGTCGTCGAACGCCACCGCCAGGCCCGCGCCGCGCGCGGTGTAGTGGCGGAACTCGCGCTGCTCGCCGTTGTAGTCCTGGTCGGTGCGCTGCGGGCCGTCGCTGGCGGTCAGGCCCCAGACGTTCTCGCCGTAGTCCTTCCAGCCCATCGGGTTGTCGATCGCGTACTGGCGCTGGGCGTAGGTGGCGCGGCGGCTGTTCTCGAAATAGTCGATGCCGCGGCGGCGCATGTAGTCGTCGCGGATGCCGCGGAAATCGATCCAGACATGGCTGTACTGGTGGCCGAAGTGCGGCGCGAAACTCAGGTATTCCTGGCCGCGGAACACGCCCCACAGGCTGTCGTAGGTGCGCGTCCACACTTCCCAGGCCTCCGGCTCGACCGCGTGCGTGGGCGAGCCCAGCGCCAGGATGTAGACCAGCATCGCCTCGTCGTAGCCGGTCCAGTCGTATTCGATGAAGCCGCTCTCGGGATACCAGCCCATCGAGATCAGCGGCTTGCGCTGCTGCAGGTACGGCCAGCGCACGTTGCGGTACAGGCGGTCGGCGATCTCGCGGATCTCGACCTCGCGCGGGTCGTCGCCATCGTAGTAGGACTGCGCGAACAGCACGCCCATCATCATCAGGCCGGTGTCCACGCTCGACAGCTCCACCCAGGGCTCGTAGCGATGGCCCTTGTCCATGTCGATGAAGTGGTAGAAGAAGCCCTGGTGGCCGCCGGTGCCGGTGGCCTGCGGCCCCATCTTCACGTCGCGGAAGAACTTCAGCGTGGTCAGGGTGCGGTCGACCGCCTGGGTGCGGCTGACCCAGCCGCGCTCGATGCCGATCGGATACGCGGTCAGCGCATAGCCCACCGCGGCAACGCTGGAGAATGGCCGCGACGG
>JAFAFY010000125.1 GCA_023423235.1 Pseudomonadota bacterium | reverse complement strand
CCCCGACCAGCGGATACACGTGACGCGTGCCGATGGTCGTCATCGTGCCCAGGCGGTCGCGGAACCGGCGCTGCATGTCGGCCGCGAAGGCCGCATCATCCAGTGCCTCGACCTCGCGCATCTGCTGCGGCGGCAGGGTCAGCACCACCGAGGCGCGGTCGCCGTTGAGCGGCAGCAGCGCAAGGGTCTGGCCGTAATCGAACCATTCCCAGGCCGCGTGGTGATGCGGTTGCGTGTGCGCGACCCGGCACACCAGCATGCGCTTGCCGAAATCGCGCGAGCGCGCGCCGATCCCGAGCATCCGTCGTACCTCGGAGAAACGGCTGTCGGCGGCGACCAGCAGGCGCGCACCGATCCGGCGCCCGTCCTGCAGGGTGACATCGACACCACCGCTGCGGCGGACGATCCCGGACACGCCGGTGCCGCACAGCAGCGCCACGTCCTCGCAACCGTCCAGCGCATCGAACGCGGCCTGCCGGATCAGGTGGTTGGGCACCAGCCAGCCCAACTGCGGGCGGCGCCCGTCCCGGGCGGTGATGGTCAGGCCATCGATGGCGTCGCCGTCGATGATGCGGGCATCGCGCAGGTCCGAGACCTGCGCCGGGTCGATCCGCGCCCACAGACCGAGATCTTCGAGGATGCGCCGCGAAGCGTGGGTCAGTGCGATCTCGCGGCCGTCGAACGCCGGCGCGGCGATCGCCGCATGCGGCTGGCGCTCGATCACTGCCACGCGCAGGCCGCTGCCGGCCAGCGAACGCGCAAAACACAGCCCTGCCGGGCCCGCGCCCACGATCGCCACATCCACCTGCATCGCCTGCTCCCGTCACTGCCTGCGCATAGGGTAACGGGCGCGGCGTCAACGGCACTGATCCGGATCAAGGCGGCGCGACTGACTGGCGCAGTCAAACGCGCCCCTGACAACCTGCCTTGTGCACGCGAAGCCTGACGCAGCCGCGGCGCCTCACATGCCGCGGAAACGGTGCACGAACGCCGCGCTGACCGGCAGCGATTCGCTGCGCCCGCGCAACTGCAGCCGATGCTTGCCCAACTCGTCGCGGCGCACGCGGTCGATCATCGACACCCGCACCACGATGCCGCGGTGCACCTGCCAGAACGCCTCCGGATCCAGCCCGGCCAGCAACTCCTTGACCGGGGTGCGGATCACCGCTTCTCCGTCGCCGGTCACCACCCGCACGTACTTGTCCTGGGCCTGGAAATACAGCACCTCGTCGATCCCGATCATGCGTACGCTGTCGCCGACGCTGGCGCTGATCCAGCGGATCTGGCGCGCGCCCTGCGGCCGCAACCGTGCCTCCAGGTCGTCGACCAGTGCCTGCAGGTCGTCGGCCGGCGGTGCCCCCAGGCGCGCCTGCAGGCGTTCGACCGCAAGTGCCAGACGCGCGGGCGCGATCGGCTTGAGCAGGTAATCGGCGGCCCCGGCCTCGAAGGCGCGGATCGCGTATTCGTCATAGGCGGTCGTGAACACCACCAGCCCGCCGGCCGCGACCACGGCGCGTGCCACGTCCAGTCCGCTGACGCCAGGCATGCGGATATCCAGGAATGCGACCTGCGGCCGGTGTTCGACCGCTGCCTGCAAGGCGGCGATGCCATCCGCGCAGGCAGCGACGATCTCCAGCGCCGGCCAGGCCTCGCCCAGCATCTCCAGCAGCGCCGCCAGCTGCGGCGCCTCGTCCTCGGCGACGAGTGCGGTGACGACGGGGGCCTGGCTCATGTGCCGGTTGCCAGGGGAATGCGGATTTCGGCCCGGGCGCCGCCGTCGCGGCCACCGGTCAGGCGCAGGCTGGCACGGGAGCCGAAGCGCGCGGCCAGCTGCTCGCGCACGTTGGCCAGGCCGACGCCGCCACCGACGCCCGGCTGCAGACCGGCGCCGTCGTCCTCGACCGTCACGCACAGCTGCCCGTCCTCCTGCCAGGCGCGGATCGCGATGCTGCCCGCGCCCGGCCTGGGCTCGATGCCGTGCTTGACCGCATTCTCGACCAGGGTGATCAGCAGCAGGGGCGGATAATCCAGCGCGCGCAACGCCGGCCCGGCGTCGATGCGGTAATGCAGCCGGTCGCCGGTGCGCAGCCGCATCAGCTCGAGATAGCGCGCGCACAGGTCGAGCTGCTGACCCAGGGTGGCCCGGATCGCCGCCTCGTCCCCGCGCAGCCGCGGGATCGTCGCGCGCAGGTAATCGACAAGCGCGTCGAGCGTCGCCTCGGCCCGCGGCGGATCCTGGCGCACCAGCGCGCGCACCGAGGCCAGCGTGTTGAACAGGAAGTGCGGTTCCACCTGCGCCTGCAGCGCGCCCAGGCGCAGGTCGGATTCGCGCTTCTGGGTCTGCAGCGCGACCACTTCCGCGCGATGCCGGCTGGCCTCGAGCCGGTGCTGTTCGCCGAAGTACGCCCGCAGCGCCAGGCCGCCGCCCAGCAGGCCATAGATGAAGGCCAGCGTCAGCAGCTTGAGCACCACCAGCAGCGCCTGCGCCAGCATCCCGGTGGGCCGTGCCGCGGCGAGCGCTTCGGGATCGATGCCCGCGCCCAGTTCGCTGCGCAACAGCGCGTTGATGTGACTGCTGGCCCAGCTGTCACCCAGGTACGCCGCGACGATACCCACCACCCATGCCACCACCACCCACAGCCGTTCACGGCGCAGCCGCAGATGGCGCACGGCCGTCGCCAGCGCCGGTCCGGCGGAGGTCATGACCAGGAAGCCGACGAAACTGTAGAGCCCCGCCAGCAGCGCGCCGCCGGTGCCGCCAACGAGCATCGCCAGCGAGGTGATCAGCGAGAACGCCAGGATCAGCGTGCCGAACAACAGCGTGCGCCCGGCCAGCCAGGTGACGCTGAACACCGGGTAGCGGCGATAGCGGTTCCACACCGAGTTGCCGCCGATGGCGACGTCGTCGGGCAGCGGCTGGCGCAGCGACCGGCCTGGGCGTGGCGTGGCGCTCATCGCCTCACTCCCGCGTTGCAGGCATCACGTTGCCGCCCTGGTGCAGCTCCAGCGACACCACCCGGCCATCGGCACCGCGCCTGAAACGCAGCTCGATGCCATAGGCCGGCGCCTCGAATGCGTCCTTGCCCAGCGCGTCCAGCGCGAACGCAGCCTGCCCGGTCGCCTGCGCGCGCAGGCGGCCATCGGCGGCATCGACTTTCAGGACAAAGCCGGGCTGCAGCGGATAGCTGCCGGCGTAGTCGGACAGATCAACCGCTCCCGCGCCGGCCGGCGCCCCGCCGCCGATGCGCGTGGCCGCGAGCACGGCGCCGCCCTGCAACCACTGGAAGACATGGCTGCCGTCGGCGCGCCGGCGCGGTTTGAGCACGGCGTCGTGCGCCAAGGGATAGAAATCGCCGGCATCGTCGTAGCCCAGCACGAACGCCGGCTGGCCTCGAGCCGGTGCTGTTCGCCGAAGTA
>JAFAFY010000104.1 GCA_023423235.1 Pseudomonadota bacterium | reverse complement strand
AGGTACAGCGTGTCCTCCGGCGCCGGCGTGCGCCAGTCGGCCGGTGTGGCGGCATCGAGCAGCTGTTGCGTCGTCCGTGTTTCCACGGTGCCCGAGGCCACAACCGCAGGCGGCGGTGCCGTGCTGGCGCAGCCCGACAGGGCCAGCAGGGCGGTCGCCAGGAGGACCGGCAGCGACGTGGCGGTACGCAGGCCGAGACAGGGCGTGGCATGGCGGGGCGCGATGCGGGACATGGACGGGTTCCGGGTGGCAAGGCTCTGATTGTGGCCGAGTCGCGGCCCTGCGTGACTACCGGCACATCCGCTATAGCGAACTTCGCACTAGGATCGGCTTCAACCTAGTGGAGCAGATCCGGTGGCCGACACCCACGACGACAGCGAGCCGCAGCTGCGCAAGTTCCAGAAGGAACTGAGCGCGGGCACGGTGTCGCTGGCGTTGCTGGCGGTACTGGCCGGCAGCGAGGCGCCGATGTACGGCTACCAGATCGCCAAGCGGCTGGAGCAGGTCGGCGACGGCGTGCTCAGCGGCAAGCAGAGCGCGCTGTACCCGGTGCTGCGCAATCTCAGCGCCGCCGGGCTGCTGGACAGCCACGTCGAACCGTCGGTGTCCGGCCCGCCGCGCCGTTACTACCGCATCACCGAGGCAGGGCGGAGCACCCTGCGCCAGTGGGCCGCCGCCTGGCGTGCGACCCGGGATTCCGTCGACGCCGTCCTGGAGGGGGTGTGCCAATGAACAGCATGCGAAACAACAGCAACGATCTGCCACAGAGCATCCCCGAATACCTCGAACAGCTGCGCCGCGCGCTGGCGGGTGCAGATCCGGCGCTGGTCCAGGACGCGCTCTACGACGCCGAGGAATACCTGCGTTCGGAACTGGCCGAGAACCCCGGCAGCAGCGAGGCCGAGGTTATTGCCGCGGTGGCCTCGAGCTACGGTGCGCCCGAGGAGGTCGCCGACATCTACCGCGACACCGAGGTCAAGGTGCAGACCGCGCTGCGGCCGCCGGCACCGCGCCCGCGCACCTCGCCGGCCGGGCGCTTCTTCGGCGTCGCCGCCGACCCGCGCACCTACTCGTCGCTGTTCTACATGGTGCTGGCGATGGCGACCGGCATCTTCTATTTCGTCTGGGTGGTGGTGGGGCTGTCGGTATCGCTGAGCCTGAGCCTGGTGCTGATCGGCATCCCGCTGCTGATCCTGTTCTTCGGCTCGGTGCGGGTGCTGTCGCTGGTCGAGGGCCGGCTGGTGGAAGTGATGCTGGGCGAGCGCATGCCCAGGCGGCCGCTGTACGCCGCGCGCGGGCGCAGCTGGCCGCAGCGCATCGGCGACATGTTCACCGACGCCCGCACTTGGAGCACGCTGCTGTACATGCTGCTGATGCTGCCGCTGGGCATCGCCTACTTCACCATCGCCACCAGCCTGCTGACGCTGGCGCTGAGCATGATCGCCGCGCCGGTGCTGCGGCTGCTGGGAATCGCCAGCGCCGCGCACGGGCAGGACTGGATGCTGCTGGAATGGACCCACCGCGGCATCGAGACCTCGGTCGCGCTGTGGATGGTGCCGTTCGTGTTCGTCGCCGGCGTGCTGCTGCTGTTCGCCAGCCTCCACCTGTTCCGCGGCATCGGCCGGGTCCACGGCGCGATCGCCAAACAGCTGCTGGTCAAGACGGCGCAGTACAGCTGAGCCGCACTGCGCGCACGCACGCGGCGGGTCCCGGCACAGCAGGTATTCCAGAGGAACAGGCGCACGCCCGGGATGCGCCGGGCGGAGACGCGATTGCGCCTGTGCTCAGCCTTCGTGCGCGGCGCGGCCCCGGGCCGGGCGCTTGCGTGCGGTGGGCTTCTTCTTCGCCGACGCTGCGGGCGTGGTTGCGACCGTGGCCGCGTGCGGCGCGGCATGCGCGGCGATGAAATCACGGACCTGCGGGTAGACCTGGTTGCGCCAGCGGCGGCCGCTGAAGATGCCGTAGTGGCCGGCGCCCTCGACAGTGAGATGGGCGCGGTCGGCCTTGGCGATGCCGGTGCACAGGGTGTGCGCGGCGCGGGTCTGGCCTTCGCCGGAGATGTCGTCGAGCTCGCCCTCGATGGTCAGCAGCGCGGTGCCGGTGATCTTCGACGGGTCCACGCGCTCGCCGGCGACGTCCCACTTGCCGCGCGGCAGCAGGTGCTCCTGGAACACCACGCGGATGGTGTCGAGGTAGTAATCGGCCGGCATGTCGAGCACGGCGTTGTACTCGTCGTAGAAGCGCCGGTGCGCATCGGCATCGTCGAGGTCGCCCTTGACCAGGTCCTGGTAGAAATCCCAGTGCGATTCGAGGTGGCGCTCGGGATTCATCGCCATGAACCCCATGTGCTGCAGGAAGCCCGGATACACCAGGCGGCCGTGGCCGGGGTAGTTCAGCGGCACCGGGTTGATGACGTTCTGGCGGAACCAGGACAGTGGTTTCTCGGACGCCAGGTTGTTGACCGCGGTCGGCGACTGGCGGGTGTCGATCGGCCCACCCATCATCACCAGCGAGCGCGGCGTGGGCTCGCCGCGCGCGGCCATCAGCGACACCGCGGCCAGCACCGGCACGGTCGGCTGGCAGACGCTGATCACGTGCAGGTCGTCGGCACCGATGTGGCGGATGAATGCCTCGATGTAGGCGACGTAGTCGTCGAGCGAGAACGTGCCTTCCTCGTCGGGCACCATGCGCGCGTCGACCCAGTCGGTGACGAACACCTTGTGGTCGCGCAGCAGGGTGCGCACGGTGTCGCGCAGCAGGGTGGCGTGGTGGCCCGAAAGCGGCGCCACCACCAGCACGGTGGGCTGGGCGCGCATCACTTCCAGGTGCTGGAAATCGTCGGTGTAGCGCTTGAAGCGCAACAGCTTGCAGAACGGCTTGACCAGCGCGTCGAGCTGGACCACCGGATAGGTGCGGCCGTTGTCGTTGTTCTCGACCTCATGGATACCGAAGGCGGGCTTCTCGTAGTCCTTGCCCACCCGGTAGAGCAGTTCGCTGGTGGCCGAGAGTTGCTCGGCGCCGGGCAGGTTGGACAGCCAGGTGCCATCGTGCCCGAACGCCTTGGCATTGGCCTCGGCCAGCAACGTCCACGGCTTCATCCAGGCGCGGCCCAGTTCGTGCAGTTGATAGAACATCGGCGATTGCCTCCAGCAAGTTGCTGCGGCGCAGCATACAGCAAGGGGAATGAATCCCGGGGTGGCGCGGCAGGCCGCGTTCAGGCGGTTTCGAGCGCGGTCGCGGCGTCGGCGAGTGCCGGCGACAGCCAGCAGTGCGAGCCCAGGGCGCGGAAGCCCACCGCCTCGAAACGCCGGCGGTAGAAGCTGGCGGGGCGCTGCAGGAAGCCGTCGTCGTCGCCTTCGGCGCCGTCGCCGCGGGCAAAGCATTCCAGGAACGCGACGCCGCCGGTCAGCTCGGCCAGTCCCGGCAGGCCACGGTCGATCTCGCGGGCGCCCAGGTAATGCAGCACATCGCTGCAGACCAGCAGGTCGACCGGCGGGCAGGGGCGCAGGTGCTGGAAATCGGCGAACGCTGCAAGGTGCAGGTTGCGCGCGCTGCCATGGCGGGCGATCGCGTACGCGCTGCTGTCGAAGCCGAGGTAGCGCACCTTGGGCCGCAGCTTGCGCAGTGGTGCGCGCCAGGCGCCCTCGCCGCAGCCGATGTCGAGCACCGTGCGCAGCGGGCGATCGAGGTGGTACTCGGCGGTCGCCACCGCCAGCGCGACCTTGCGCGCCAGGCGCTGCGGGCCGCCGATGGCGCCATCGCGGTACCAGCGGTCGAAGTAGGCTTGGTCGTAACGCTTGCGCATCGGCTTGAGGCGGCGTGGCGTGGCGGGCGGCCATTCTAGGCCGGCGCACGCCTCTGCGCCCGGGCGCGGACCCGGCCAGGTGCGCCAGCGCATGCGATCCTATGCGGCCGCACGATGCACGTCCGCCAGAGGAGCCAGCGCCCGCATGCAAGCCTATCTGTGGATCAAGACCTTCCATCTCGTGTTCGTCATGGCCTGGATCGCCGCGGCGTTCTATCTGCCGCGGATCCTGATCAACCTGGTCGAAGCCGGCGACGACGCCACGGTGCGTGCCCGGCTGCTGCTGATGGGGCGGCGGCTCTACCGCTTCGGCCATGTGATGCTCGGGCTGGCGTGGCTGCTGGGATTCACGCTGTGGCTGGGCTACCGGGTGCTGCCGGACTTCCCGACGATGGCGCCGCCCGGCGGCGGCAACGGCTGGCTGCACGCCAAGCTGCTGCTGGTAGTCCTGTTGCTGGTGCATTTCGTCGTTGCCGGGCGCTGGCTCAAGGGCGTCGACAAGGGGCGCGCGCTGCCGTCCACGCGTGCGCTGCGCTGGTTCAACGAGATCCCGGTGCTGCTGCTCGTCGGCGTGGTCTGGCTGGTGCTGGCCAAGCCGTTCTGATACCGGACGCCTGCCGGCCGGGCGCTCACGCGTCGCCGGAAGCCCGGCGCTTCCTGCGCCGCTTGCGGTGCACATCGTGGGTGGCGGCGCCGAGCGCGCGGTCGGGCAGTGCGAAGTACTCGGGGTGCTGCAGGGTGCGCTCCATGTCGCGCATGCCGCTGTCCCAGTGTTCGCGCAGCGGGTTCTGCCCGAACGCGTAGTCCTTGCTCTGCTGCTCGTGCGGCTTGGTCTGGTAGATCAGGTGGATGATGTTGAACACGCGGTCGTCCAGATACGGCGACAGCGCCTCCTGCAGATGCGGCGGCAGCTTGCGCTCCGGCAGCCGGGCGATCAGTTCGTTGAGCGAGGTGCGCAGCTTCTGCGCCATTTCCACCATCTGCGTGCCGTGGCGGGTGCGGCTGGAGAAGCGCACGTCCTTGATGCGCTCGAGTACGTCCATCATGGTCTGTGGCCGCGGACCATGCGCGCTCCACAGGTCGACCTGGAACACCAGGGTGTCGGCATGCGGGCGGCAGTCGAGGATGTACTCCAGCGGCGTGTTGGAGACGATGCCGCCATCCCAGTACGGTTCGCCGTCGATCTCCACCGCCGGGAACGCCGGCGGCAGCGCGCCCGAGGCCAGGATGTGCTCGACCCGGATGGGCTCGAGCGCACTGTCGAAGTAGCGGAAGCTGCCTCGGGTCACGCTGGTCGCGCCGACGGTCAGGCGGACGTCGGGATGATGGTTGATGCGGTCGAAGTCGACGAAGCGCAGCAGGGTCTCGCGCAAGGGCGTGGTGTCGTAGAAGCTGGTCGCCGCATCGCTGCCATCGCCGTAGAGCAATGGCGGCAGCATGCGCGCCTCGAAGAAGCCGCGTTGGCCCTGCAGCAGCGCGCTGTAGGCGCTCATGCCGCGCGCCCACGACAGCAGCGCCGGATGCTCGGGCAGCCCGGCGACCAGGGTGCGGATGGCCAGCGCGGTGACCGAGAGCGGGCCGGCGGGCTCGACGATCAGTTGCCAGAACGCGCGCAGCCGCTCGATCCGGGTTTCAGGCGGGTTGCCGGCCAGGATCGCGGCGTTGATCGCGCCGATCGAGATGCCGGAAAACCAGTTGGGCGCGATGCCCGCCGCGTGCAGGCGCTCGTAGACCCCGCACTGGTAGCCGCCCAGCGCGCCGCCGCCCTGCAGCACCAGCGCGACGGTGGGGTAGCGCGCCACCTGCGCCCGCACCGCGCCGCTGGCGGGCGCCGCGTTCACTGCATGAACCAGCCGTGGCTGACCACCAGGCTCTGCCCGGTCAGGGCGTTGGTCTCGAACGCGGCCAGGGTCAGGGCGACGTTGGCGACGTCGTCGACGGTGGTGAACTCGCCGTCGACGGTGTCCTTGAGCATGACGTTCTTCACCACGTCCTCCTCGCTGATGCCCAGTTCCTGCGCCTGCTCGGGAATCTGCTTCTCCACCAGCGGCGTGCGCACGAAGCCCGGGCAGATCACGTTGGCACGCACCCCGTAGGCGGCGGCCTCCTTGGCGACCGTGCGCGCCAGACCGAGGATGCCATGCTTTGCGGTCACGTAGGGCGCCTTGAGCTTGGACGCCAGGTGTGAATGCACCGAGCCCATGTAGATGATCGCGCCGCCCTGGCCGCGCTTCTCCATGTCGCGCAGGCACTCGCGCGTGGTCAGGAAGGCGCCGTCGAGGTGGATGGCCAGCATCCTGCGCCAGTCGGCCAGGCTGAAATCGGTGACCTTGTTGACGATCTGGATGCCGGCGTTGGACACCAGCACGTCGACCTTGCCGTAGTGCGCGACGACCGCGGCAATGCCGGCCACCACCTGGTCCTCGTCGGTCACGTCCATGGCCACGGCCAGGGCGTCGCCGCCGGCGCCGCGGATGGCCGCGGCCGCGGCTTCGGCGGCCTCCGGCTTCAGGTCGGCGATCGCGACCCGGGCGCCGGCTTCGGCATAGACCTCGGCGATGCGCTTGCCGATGCCGCTGGCCGCGCCGGTGACCACGCAGACCTTGCCATCGAGACGGTTCATGCTGTTGCTCCGGAATGAGGGAGTTCCAGCTTAGCGGCCGCTGGCGACCGGCGCGTCGTACCAATGGCCACGCGCCGAGCGCCCGCCGGGCATGACCGGGTGCCGCAGCATGGGCGCCGCGTCGCGCGGCGCCTGGTCGGCGCGCTTCGAGCAGCGCGCCTCGATCAGCGCGCCGCTGTTCCGGGCACGGCCGGCGTGGGTTGCGGCAGTTCGACCGGCACGCCGTCGGCGTTGCAGTGGCCCGCCGCACACAGCTGCGCGCGCAGCGCCGGGGTGGCCTGGACCAGGATGTGGTAGATCACGTTCTGCTCCACCGTGCCGCGCACCGCCTCGCTGCCCGGGCCGCGCGCCCAGATGCCGACGTCGTCGCCACCATGGGTCTCGCTGTGCATCGGCACCAGGGCCTCCTGCATGAAGTCCGGGTGTTCGGTGTCGACCTCGCGCAGATCGGGACGGCCGCGCGCCGGCTCGAAGCTGCGCGACTTGTGCAGGTGGGTCTTGGGGCCGGCGGGTTGCTGGTTGCTGGCGCCGGTGTAGCCCGGGCCGTTGGCATAGACCAGGGTGGTGTAGGGCAGGCCGGTGGC